>CAYLJQ010000566.1:0-4832 GCA_964383955.1 uncultured Heliomicrobium sp.
AAGGTACTAAGGGTATGTCTTATGAACGTTTTACAAGAAAAGCTTGCAACAAAAAGTTAAGGTATGGCTCTCAAAATTACCGAAAAGCATACACTCAAAATTGAGCGAGTGAAAATTTTGCATACACGAAACCGGAAATCTTTTCTTGTCTTGAGTTTGAGTCTTTATTAGGGCGACGTATGCGAATCATAGCTTGTGGAGATTAGAAATGGAAGTGCCTCATACCACCCTTGCAAGAGGTCTTTGAAGCTGCCGTTCTGCGGATGGCCCAAGCTCAGGCCCCCTGTCTCAGAAAAGACCTATCAGCGTGTGTTAAACCAGGAGGAGTTATGAAATTCAGCTTTCAGCCACAAAAAATGTTACCCGCTTTGCTTTTGTTGATGTTTATTGCCATTGCCGTTCCAGGACAGGGAATTGTTTTTCCCAGACCTTGCGAGCGCCCGATTCCGCGCTGTCCGCCGCCGCCGCAAGTTCCACAGCAGCCGTTAAAGGTCAAAAGCATTAAGTTCACCACCAAGATTACCGATCAAGTCGCTGTTACCCACGTCGAACAGATTTTTGAAAACGACACGCCTTTCGTTCTGGAAGGCATTTACTTTTTCCCCTTGCCCGACAACGTCTCTATCACTGAATTTGCCATGTGGGACGGCGACAAGCGATTGGTTGGCGAAGTTCGTTCCAAGGAAGAAGCCCGGCGAATTTATGACAACATCGTCCGCTCGCGACGTGATCCGGCTTTGCTGGAATACGTGGGCAAGAATTTGTTTCAAGCCAGCATTTTTCCGATTCAGCCAAACAGCGACAAGAAGATAGAACTGAGCTACAGCCAGATTCTGACTGGCGAAAGCGGCACCGTTGCTTATCGGTATCCGCTGGGCACAGGATGGAAAGCGAATGGTTTTGTCCCGCAATCGCCCCGGCCAGTTCCGATGCCCAGAGGAATGGACCCGGAGCCTTCAACCCGGCAGTCGCGCCAGGCTCCAGGCAATATTTCCGCGCAAATTGAAATTAACTCGAATGTGCCGATCAAAGGCATTTACTCACCTTCGCATGACATTGAAGTCAAACGCGATGGCGAGCGGCGCGCGCGAATCAGTTTTGAAGCTCGGTCCAACGCTGCGCAACCGGATTTTCAGCTTTTCTATAATTGGTCAGAACAGGATTTTGGCGTTTCGCTGCTAACGCATCGCGAGCCTGGAAAGGACGGTTATTTCCTGCTGTTGGTCTCGCCAAAGGCAAAACTGGATGAGCGGAACGTGGTTGCCAAAGACATTGTCTTCGTCGTTGATACATCCGGTTCGATGAGCGATGAAGGAAAAATGGAAAAGGCCAAGGCGGCGCTTCGTTATGGCGTAAACACGCTTGATGCCCGCGACCGCTTTAACATCGTTTCTTTTGCCGGAGAAGATCATTTGCTTAGCGAGCGTCCGCTTGCGGGCGACGAAGACGGCAAGCGGCAGGCGCGCGAGTTCATTGATCGAATGAAACCGGTTGGCGGCACAAACATCAACGATGCGTTGATGGCAGCTTTCAAGCGGGTTGAGCAAAGCGACCGTGCCCGAATGATCGTGCTGCTGACTGATGGACAGCCGACAGTCGGAGAAACTCAGCCCAAACGAATTCTGGAAAACGTCCGGCAAGCGAACAAGAATCAAATCCGGCTATTTACCTTCGGAGTCGGGTACGACGTGAATACCATTTTGCTGGATGGCTTGGCGAACGAAAACAGCGGGGCAGTTGCTTACATCGAACCGAATGAAGATTTGGAAGTAAAGGTGTCGAACTTTTTCGCCAAGGTCAATCATCCGGTGCTGAGCAATGTTTCAATTGATTGGGCAGGACTGGACACGGACTTGATTTATCCACGCAAGTTGCCGGATTTGTTTCATGGTTCGCAATTGGTGCTGGTTGGACGCTACAAGGAAAATGCCAAGGATCATCGCTTGTCGTTGCTTGGAAGCGTCAACGGGCAAAGCCGCAATTTCGTTTATGAAGACCTGTCATTTCCGGAAAAACAAACCAAGAATGAATTCCTTGCGAATCTATGGGCCATGCGTCGCGTGGGTTATCTGCTGGATCAAATTCGAGCAAACGGCGAATCAAAAGAATTGCGTGATGAAATTGTCGAACTCGGAACCCGCTACGGTATCGTCACTCCGTACACATCTTATTTGGTTCTGGAACCGGGAATGAACATTGCAGGCAATAGGCAGTTTGAACGCAGCGAAACAGTCACAGTTCAAGGCAGAAGCGATAAGGGGGGCTTTCAACAACAACCTTCTCGTGGTCGTACACCACAGACAGCAATGTCCGTACCGATGGATGCCTCTGGCCAGGGCGCAGTCACAATGAGCAAGCAGAAAGAAGTGCTCAAGGGCGCGGAAAAGATTGCCGATTCGTCGAGCAAGCCAAACTCGGATGTGATGCGCAAAGTGTCAGGTAAGACTTTTTACCTGCGCGAAGGAGTTTGGACTGACAGTGAATTCAAAACTGAAGACAAGCTGCCCATCGTGACGCTGAAATTTGGGTCTAACGAATTCTTTGATTTGATCGGAAAGGAATCGAAGTTGGCCGAATGCTTCGCGTTGGGCGAACGCGTGGTGGTTGTCTGGAGCGGAAAAGTTTATAAAGTCGAACCGTAACATCGCAGAAATGTTCGGTCGGAAAAGCAAAAAGGTCAGGAAGTTGAGAAGCCTCCTGACCTTTTGTCGTATCCGTTCCAGAATCAAAACGCGTCAGACTTTCATGATTTCTTTTTCTTTGTGATCCAGCAGTTCGCTAATCTTAGCGATGGCTTGATCGGTCAGCTTTTGAACTTCGTCCAGGCTGCGTTTCTCGTCGTCTTCAGAAATGAGTTTGTCTTTGAGCGCTTTCTTCAGCTTTTCGTTTGCGTCCCGACGGATGCCACGAACAGATGTTTTGTGTTCTTCGGCCATCTCATGTGTCCCTTTGACCATGAGTTTGCGGCGCTCTTCCGTCAACGGTGGAATCGGCACTCTGACCAGTTTGCCGTCGTTGGATGGGTTCAAGCCCAGGTCGGAAGCCCGAATTGCCTTGTCAATATCGTTGACCAGGGAAGGATCGAAAGGTTGCACTGTCAGCAGGGAGCCTTCCGGAGCATTGATCGTTGCCACCTGATTGAGCGGCGTTGGTGTGCCGTAATACTCAACCGTGACGCCGTCGAGCAGGTTGACGGAAGCGCGCCCGGTGCGAACAGTTGTCAGCTTGTGTTTGAAATCTTCGATGCTTTTGTCCATCCGCGATTTTGCTTCTTTGATGATCTCTGCTGTAGCCATTGTTTTTCTCCCATGTCGCAAGCGGCAGTCTTAACGCTTGCCCAAGCTTGCTAAAACAAAGACGAGTGACAAATCCATTGCTTGTCACTCGTCTTTAAGTCTGTTGATACACTACTTTGATTTGATTTCATCGTCTGGCCTGATGATGGAGCCGATTCGCTCGCCCATCACCGCGCGTTTGATGTTGCCGTGTTCGTTCATGTTAAAAACCAGAATGGGCAACCGGTTGTCTTTGCAAAGCGAAATTGCCGAAGCGTCCATTACCGCCAGTTCATCCTGCAACACGCGCATGTAACTCAGTTCGTCAATTTTGATGGCGTTCGCGTCTTTGCGCGGATCGGCAGTGTAAATTCCGCCAACTCCCGTTGCCTTCATCAGCACATCGGCTTTGACTTCCAACGCGCGCAGCGCCGCTGCCGAATCGGTGGTGAAATACGGATTGCCGGTTCCGGCGGCAAAAATGACAACGCGGCCTTTTTCCAGATGGCGAACCGCGCGGCGTCGAATAAATGGTTCGGCGACTTCGCGCATTTCAATCGCCGATACCACACGGGTAAACACTCCGACTTTTTCCAATCCATCCTGCAAGGCAATCGCGTTCATCACCGTCGCCAGCATTCCCATGTAATCCGCCGAAGCGCGGTCAATGCCCATTGCGCTGGCTGACAAACCGCGAAAAATGTTGCCGCCGCCCACCACCAACGCGATCTCCACGCCTAGTTCATGAACGTCTTTAACTTCCTGCGCGATTCGAATGACTACTTTCGGGTCAATGCCATACCCGTTTTCGCCCATCAACGCTTCTCCGCTCAGTTTGAGCAGGACGCGTCCGTAGGCAGGTTGAATTTGGTTGTTAGAATCTGACACGGTGATTTAGATGGTCGGTGGTTGGTAGTAGGTGGTAGATGCTTTTTCAACGATGAATCACCTACCACCCATACCTTGCTTAGTTTGTCATTGCAGCGACTTCGCTAGCGAAATCGTCTGCGCGTTTTTCCAGGCCTTCACCCATTTTGAAACGAGCGAAGCGGCGGATGCTGCATTTTTCACCAGTCTTGGCAGTCAACTGCGTAACCAGTTCGGCAATGGTCACGGTCTGATCTTTGACAAATGGCTGTTCCAGCAACACTGCTTCGGTGAAGAATTTATCCAACCGGCCTTGAATCATCTTTTCAATGATCTGTTCCGGCTTGTTGGCATTTTTCGGATCGGCCAAAGCCTGTCCGCGAGCAATCTCTTTTTCCTTTTCGATCACATCAGCCGAAACTTCTTCCTTGCTGACAAATTGCGGCTCGGACGCGCAAATGTGCATCGCCAGGTCTTTGACGAAGCGCTGGAAATCTTCGCCGCGAGCAACGAAATCGGTTTCGCAGTTGACTTCGACCAGCACGCCGACCTTACCGCCCATGTGAATGTAAGATCCGACAGCGCCTTCGGCTGCAATGCGGCCTTCGCGTTTTTTGGCGCTGGCTAAACCTGCTTTGCGCAGAATTTCAATTGCTTGTTCTTCGTTGCCACCTGCCTCGGTCAACGCTT
>CAYLJQ010000567.1:0-4826 GCA_964383955.1 uncultured Heliomicrobium sp.
CTGGCGTTCGCCGACCGCTGATCGCTGACCTGCTTTGCGAAATGGGACGTTATGGCCAGAAAACCGGCGCAGGCTGGTACAAATACGACGAAAACCGTAAAGCCATTCCTGACCCGGAAGTCGAAACGCTGATTGAAAATGTTGCCGCTGAAGCGCAGATCAACCGTCGAGCGATCACCGAAGAAGAAATCATCGAACGCACGCAATACGCATTGATCAACGAAGGCGCAAAGATTCTGGAAGAAGGAATCGCGCTGCGCGCCGTGGACATTGATATTGTCTACATCAACGGCTACGGCTACCCCGCGTGGCGCGGTGGCCCGATGTGGTATGGCGACACGGTCGGGCTGAAAAAAGTCTACGACCGCGTTTGCCAATTCCAGGCTGAACATGGCGAACTGTGGACGCCTGCGCCGCTGCTGAAGAAGCTGGCGGAAGAAGATAAGGCCTTCGCCGAATACGATAAGGCGAAGTAGAGCTACAGGCCGAGCCAGAGACGGACGGTGTCTTCGATTGGCTGCATTTGTTCGATGCTCAAGGTTCCGAGCTTTCGTATCAATTGCGAGTGCGAAATCGTAGTCAGGTTCTGACATTCGAAGGCACCGTTTCTCAAGAATTTCACGGTGACATTTACCTCAAAACGGGTTCCGCGAGTGCTGGTTGTGTGCATAACCATCGTTACCAAGGCGCGATCTTCATCCAGCGCAGGAACACTGAAAACAATGGCAGGCCGGGTTTTGGCGTTGTACCCGAAATCTGCTAACCAGACTTCACCGCGTTGCGGATTGTTCATAAGCAGCCTCTTCTTGATCCATTCTCAGCGCGGATTGTGCCGCACAGAAGGCTATTTCTTCGTCGGTGATTGGTCCTGGGTCTTCGTAATCGTAAACCGGCTTATCGGCAGGTCGAACTTCTCGCAGCAATTCAAGAATGGCACTGCCATCGAATTGGCCTAACAGCCACACTGCCAGTTCGCGCTTGGCTTTCTGGGGCAGTGCAGAAATGATTTCCTGTGGTGATGTAGTGGTTATTGCATTCATAGTCGTCTCCGCACGGGATTATTTCACACCATTGGCGAACGACGAAAGCGAGGCTTGATATGGAAATTGCGATTTTACTTTTCGACCGGTTGACCGCGCTTGATGCCATCGGGCCGTACGAGGTGCTCAGTCGAATTCCCAACGCGACCGTCAAGTTTATTGCCAAGCAAGCCGGGCCGGTTCGCACCGATCAGGGTAGTTTGGCGATTACGGCAGATTATTCGCTGGATGAAGTTCCTTCGCCGGACATCGTGGTGGTTCCGGGCGGGCCGGGGCAGTCGGCATTTATGGACGACGAAGCGATTTTGAACTGGATTCTCCGCGCGCACGAAACGGCCAAATGGACGACTTCCGTTTGTACTGGTTCGCTGTTGCTGGGAGCGGCGGGATTGCTGAAAGGATTGAAAGCGACTTCGCATTGGCTGGCGTATGAGGCGCTGCGCCAGCTTGGAGCCGAGCCAACCGCCGAACGTGTCGTCATCGAAGGCAAAATCATTACTGCCGCCGGTGTGTCGGCGGGAATTGATATGGCGTTGAAATTGGTTGCGTTGGAAAGCGGCGAAACCTTGGCGCAGGCGATTCAGCTTGGCATCGAATACGATCCGCAGCCGCCGTTTGATGCCGGTTCGCCGTCGAAGGCTCCGGCGGAAATCGTCGAGCGATTGCGAAGTCGCAGCCGATTTCTGATGAAGTAACGGTTGGTTCGATCTTTTTCCTTCAGCGGCTGCGCGATTTTCTTTTGGTGGTTTTCTTCAGTTCCTGCAACATCATTTCCACGCGCTCCGCCTCGTTGCTGGTCAACGCCTCATCGCCAAACCGTTTGCGCTGATAAAACTGCGTGATTTCGCTGACAACCGGCATTCCGATTTGCGCGGCAAATTCCAACGGAGTTTGGTGCGGATAGCGGCGATGACCTGCCTGTTCCAGCGTGCGCAGCATTTCTCTGTAAAACCTGATGGCAGTTTCCGAAGCGCTGTGCTGGCCAGTTTGGCGCCAAAAAAGAAGCCGTTTGCGTTGCAGGTAAATCAGTCCTGTGAGGGCAAGCCCAATCAAAAATACCGCCAGCGGATGAGTCGCCAGATTGCGCCAGCCGGAGCTTTTCAAATCGTCATTGGCGCTTTTGTTTTCTGGTAGGCGGCTCTGACGCCAGAAATCGAATTTTTCGCTGAAGTGGCGCGTCCAATCCAGCCATTGCCAGGTCACGTTTTTCTGGTAAGACGACATCCAGCTTTGCGCTGTGGTCAGCAGTGAGATTTGCTTGGAGGTGTCGAAGCTGACGATTTCTTCCAGCCAAAACATTTCCATCGCTTCGCTGTACTGCCGCAGAAAAGCCATCATGCCGCCGTCATAGGCGCTCAGGCCGGCGGCAGGCGTTGGGTCAAAGGCGATCCATTTGTATTGCGGAAAATAGACTTCCACCCACGAATGCGCGTCGGACTGGCGAACGGTGAAAACATCTGCCGTTGGATTGTATTCGCCGGTTTGAAACCCATTGACCAATCGCGCGGGAATGCGGCGCGAGCGCAGCATCAGCACCATCGCCGAAGCGAAGTATTCGCAATGGCCGGCGCGCGTGTTGAACAGGAAATCGGCTACGGGGTCGCCTTCGGTGACGGGTTGCAGATCCAGCGTGTAATCGTATTCGGTACGCAAATGTTGTTCGATGCGGCGAACCACCTCAATCTGGGTTTTGGCGGTTTCAGTCAATTTGGCTGCGAACTGGTCAATGTTGTGATCGTGGCTGTCCGGCAGTTGCAGATACCGCTGCGAAATGCTGCGCGGGTATTCGCGGGAATTGTCTGCGGCCAGTTCATCGTCAGTCGGAGTCCAGGTGTCGGAATAAACCGTGTAGCTGAGATCGGTTGTTTGATAGGCCTCTGTCCAAAGCCCGTCGCCTGCATCGCGCAGCAAATCCGCCACTCCAGTGACCAGCACGGGTCGCGTCGCAACGAAAACATTGCGAAGGTCCAGCGGCTCCATGAAGAATTTTTGCTCGGTAAACCCGTGGCGAAAATCCGGTTCGTCAACGCGAAAGCTTTCACCGTAACGCCGCACCTGCACTGAACCCGGGCCGAAATTGTTCCAGCTTTGGCCGTCGTAATTGTCCAGCGTTACTCCGCGCCATCTCAGCGATTGCTGCTGGATTTGACTTTGTTGTCCCTGCGGAAATCCGACCCGAACGCGCATGACCACCTGGGGATTTAATTTAATCTGCGCCACTTCGCCCAACTTTACGGTGTCTGAAAACCCTGAAAGAGCTTCTCCCTGCAACGCTCCGCCGCGGCTGGGGCTGCGCGTGATTCTGGGCACGACAAAAAACAGCGGCGCAGCCAGCAGCAGGATCATCAACATGGCTGCGGTGGAAAAGAAAAACAGGCTTCGACTGGGAGGTTGCGGCAAAGGCTGGCGCTGATTTTTTACCTCGCGCCATAATTCAACGGTCACAGTTTGTGTGCTGACTTCGTGGTCGAAAGCCTGTTGCGAGCGGCGAATTTCAAACGCCAGCAATGTCGAAGCCGCTGCCAGCAGATACACGACCAGCAGCGCCATGAACATCGTTCCCACCATCAGTCCGGCGGACATCAGCACAATGCAAAACGAAACGATGTGCAGCCAAAGCCAGTCCCGGTTGGTTTTGGGGCGCAAAAGTTTCAGCGTTGCGGCGAAAAGAACGAAATGCGTAACCACCGCAACCGGCGGCAAACGAAAGACCTGCCATTCAAGAAAAGCCACACCAACCCACGCAATCATCAGCCCGTTGGACAAACGGCGGGGGATGTCCCAGCGCAACCGTTCCAAATCAATCAAAATCCCCGCCGTCATCGCTCCGGCGAAAAGCGCCAGAGAAATCCTATCCAGGCGATGCGTGGTCGCCAGCATTACGACACTGGTGGCGATCAGCAAATACGATGATCCGATGAAGAAGCGGTTGAAATTCATTTATGAGCCTGGTTGCTGCAAGCTGCCCGGGCGGCCCAGTTCGTCGAAATAGACGACCTGCGTCATGGAACCGTTCAACAAGGCAGAAGCGCCGCGATTCGGCGTGATCAAAATCTGAAAACTGCCCATCCGTTGTTTTTCCGTCTGCAATTCTCTTTCTTCCGGCTTGGTCGGAGCAAGTGGGGCCAATTGCCTGAGCATTTCAAATAAATGTGGTTGGCCGATGCCGAACCCTATGTCACCGCCGATTGTGACCAACCGGACTTCGCCGCCCAGATTGATGAAATGCGATAACAAACTGGCGGCAAAGATAATTGCGCGTTCAAACTGTTCCGCAGCCACGGTTACATCGGCAAGTTGATGGTCAGTTTGGGAATCGAAAATGACCGTAATCCGCCAATCGTCTTCGCGGGTGAATTCACGAACCATCATTTGCTGGGTTTTGGCCGTCGCTTTCCAGTCAATATGGTGATGATGATCGCTGGATAAATACGGCCGAATGCCATGCAAATCGCTGCCGGTTCCTTTGACGCGGCTTTCAAGCTGTCCGGCCACCAATGGCAACAGATGCGCGAAATCATCAATCGGTTCCGGCTGGGGATAGACGATGATTTCGCCCGACCATTCAAAAAAGCGTCGTTGTTCGACAAATCCAAACGGGAAGCCGGTGTTGATCAGAAACCCTGTAATGGGATAAACGCCGCGCCGGTCAAAACGCCGTTCGATCACGCTTCGGCCAAATGACCGCGCCGGAATAAGGGAAAAATAGCTCAATGCGACGGCTTGTTGCTGGGCAGGTTTCGATTCCTCTTTTGGCGCTGGACGCTCTTCCACTAAATCAACGGA
>CAYLJQ010000568.1:0-4823 GCA_964383955.1 uncultured Heliomicrobium sp.
GCCCGCGCTGTTCCTCATTGCTGACTGAGTTCGGCATCTTAAAAAGCAAGAAATTGAATCAGAAAAACTGACTGATACGACTGATTGTTGAAGCAGGAGAGATTCTATCTTTCCAAGGCTAGCTGAAAGTTCTGAGAGTCATCACATTTTGTACAACTGTGAAAGCAGCGTTCTCCAACTATCGCGCTCTCAGGCACACATTTCCCTGCTTCAAAGTTTCAAAAAAACATCCGCAACTTTTTCAAAAGCACTTAGTCCAGCCTTCAAAAAGATAGAGAGATCGGGACTCAACCATCTCCAGTTTCGAAGGTGGCACTAAACCATTTTCCCAAGGAGAAAACTTATGCGACGTTCTGCCAGCTACGCATTATCACTCTGGCTCTTGTTTTCAGCATTTGCAGTTGCTGCAATGGGGCAAGCGCCGGTCGGGACGATTTCCGGCGTGGTTCACGACCCGTCCGGCGCTGTCATTCGCAATGCAGCAATCAGCATCAAAAATAAAGCCACCAGCCTCGAACGCCAGGTAAGGTCCGATGAGGATGGCAATTTTTCAGCAGCTGCCCTGCCCGCAGGCGAATATGAGGTCAAAGCAGTGGTTGACGGTTTCCGCACCATTTTGCAGGAAGTCACTGTCGCCACAGGAACCGTTTCCAGAGTTGTTCTGAACATGGAAGTGGGTCAAAAAACCGAAATCGTAACCGTTGAAGGCACAGGTTCCGCCCAGGTCAACACCGAGTCCCATTCCATTGATGGCGTTATTACCCGCCAGAAAATTCAGGAACTGCCGCTGAATGGCCGCAGCTTTTTACAGTTGGCGTTTCTGGAACCCGGCGTGACGGCTTCTCCGGGAACGACCTCGCAATACAATTCGCTGTTTTCCGTTTCCATTCTCGGTGGCGCATCCAACAAAACCGCGATCACCGTGGATGGCGGCAACGTGCGCAATTCAATTGAAGGCGAAACTGGAATGAACTTTTCGCAGGAAGTGATTCAGGAATTCCAGCTTTCATCGTCAAACTTCGACCTTTCAACAGGCATCACCAGCGTCGGTGCCGTGAACATCGTGTCGCGCAGCGGCAGCAATGAATTCCACGGATCAGGCTATTACTTTTTCCGTGATCACAATATGTCGGCCTATCCGGGTTTGAAACGTGTTTGCCAGGAAACTCCAAACAACCCGGTCTGCCTGAACGAAGGATCACGCAAGCGCGTTGAAGACCCATACTTTGTGCGCAGCAATCCTGGACTTTGGTTCGGCGGCCCGATCGTCAAGAACCGCGCTTATTTCTTCGCCAACTATGAATACACCAGACAGGTGCAGGCGTTCGTGGTTCAGCCCAATGTTCCTTCAGTTGCCGGCTTGGCCGGAAACTTCAGCAGCCCGTACAACGGTCACCTGTTCAGCGTCAAAGCTGATCTGAAAATCAACGACAAGCACAATCTGTTTGCGCGTTACTCACTGGACAAAAACAAAGGATTCGGCCCCAATGGCGGCCCGGTTCTGCCATCCAACTGGCTGCAAAACACCAACAACTCCAATCAATTGGTAATCGGCGAAACAGCCGTTTTGAAACCGACGCTGGTCAATGATTTCCGCTTCAATTTCACCTATTGGCGGAATCGCAATCTGTTTCCGGACGAATCGGTTTGTGCCGGTTGCTTGGGATTGGGCTTCGGACAGCTTTCCGTCAACGGAACCAACTTTACGGTTGGCAACACCTCGAACGCGACTCAAGGTCGTGACTTGTATCGTTATACCTTTACAGACAACCTGACCTGGCAAAAAGGCTCGCACCGGCTTCGTTTCGGCACTGAGTTTGAACATGCGCCGGGAACCGGTTTCTGGGGCTATTGCGATCCATCATGCGACGTTGCCGCATCGCCGGAATTGATCCGGAGCGTTGTGCCTGCAGCCGCTGTTGGAGCATTTTTCCCCAACCTGCCCACGGTCATCCGCACCAACGCAGATTTGCTCAACCTGCCTTTCCTGGGTGGTGTTGTAGGCGTCGGCGACCCATCGCAACCTCCGCCGTACAATGTGGACAAAGCGAAGCTCAATCGCCGTATGCGTTTCTACGGACAGGATACGTGGAAGGCAACGCAGAAACTTACGCTCAATTACGGTTTGGCCTGGAACTTTGAAAGCACTCTGGTCAACCGCGACCTGGACAAGCCCAAATACCTGGCGCCGATTTATGGCAGCGACTTAAGCGCGACCAATAACAACTACAACAATTTCTCGCCGTCGCTTGGAATTGCCTATGCGTACAATCCCAAAACCGTCATTCGCGCTGGCGCAGGCGTGTACTGGGACACCGAACTGCTGTGGCGTCGTTTGCAAGAGCGCGCTTTCATCGGTCCGGTGGGCAATGGACGCATCCAGGTGCCGAACACCGTTTTCACCAACATCTTCCCTGGCATTGTGAACATCAGCCGTGGCGGTGTTCCGATTGCCGTTGGCGCGGCGTTGCCATCCGGCGAAGTCACCAATTTGACAGTTGGCCAATACCAGCAAATTCTCAAACAACAACTTCCTGCCGTCACTGCGGCATTAGCGCCGAAGAATCTCAACGATCTGAGCGTTCGCAACATTCAGTTGAATAAGTCGGGCGCGCAGCTTTATCCCAAAGATTACCCAGTTCAACGCAGCTACCATATGAACGTTGGCATTCAACGCGATTTAGGGCACGACATGGTGATCAATGTGGACTTCGTTCGCCGCGTCTTTGTCAATTTGCTGTTGGGCGAACTTGACCTGAACCGCTTCAACCGTCGCGTCAACGGCGTTCAAGCTCCGATCATTCCGCTCTGCACAACTGCCGCCCAGCGCGCAGATGTCAATGCGCAATGTTCGACCGGCGGCATCAGCTTCTGGGTTCCCGGCGGTCGCGGAACTTACAACGCCATGCTGGTAAAACTGGACAAACGTTTTTCGAAACGTTACCTGTTTACGGCTTCGTATGCGTTGACCAATAACCATGGAATCAACGGCATTAACAACATGGACAATTATTTCAGCACTTGGGGACCGCAAGGCGGTCGTCACTTGCTGAACCTTTCAGGTTTGGTTGATCTGCCGTGGGGAGTCCAGGTTGGCGTGATTTCGTCAATGGCCAGCAAAGGCCCATTGATGCCGCAAGTCACGGGTGTTGACCTGGACGGCGACGGCACATCTTCCGAACCGCTTCCCGGCCTGGATTGGAACTGCTTCAATCGTGGTTGCGGCAAAGACGACCTGAGAACAGCCGTTGCCGCCTGGAACGCCAAGTACCCTGCGGGTTCAAGAGACGCCCGTGGTTCGGCAATTCCGCAGTTGACCCTGCCAAACGATTTCGAGTTTGGCGACAACTTCAGTTCGCAAGACATTCGTGTCACCAAAACAATCTCCTTCAAAGACAACGTCACTTTGAAGATTTTTGGTGAAGCCTTCAACATCTTCAACATTTCAAACCTGGGCGGCTACAACTTCACCGTTAATTCCGGCGGAGCATTTGGGCTGGCTCAATCCCGCGCTTCACAAGTCTTTGGTTCCGGCGGCGCGCGGGCCTTCCAATTTGGCGGACGCTTCAGTTTCTAAACTGGCAAAGTGATTCGCCAATCCATCGCCCGGCTGACTGAAAAGTTGGCCGGGCTTTTTCTTTTTCCAACCGCCTTTCAACTGATCTCAATACCATTGCTCAATTCAAAGCGATGGCTATAATGCGCTCGTTCTTATTCCTTGGTATCCGGACTTATCTGTTTTACCCCACGAATGACAAACTGATTGATCCCAGCAGGAGAAGGTCGCTTTCTTTTAGCTAACTGAGCAGTAAACACCTCGGAGAGTTTTGAAAGCCGAGTTCTTCAATTGCCGCTTTCGTTCTGAAGGCGAGTTAAGGGTTTGTCTTCCCTTCGTTTTCGGCTCTCCGTACCCACACACACAGACGCCCACTAAGCAAAGGAGCCCCATGCGACAGCCCATCAGCAAATTCCTAGTCGTATTGTTTGTATTTTCGTCGCTGCCAGTCTTGTCAGTAGCTCAGGTTCCCACAGGAACCGTTCGCGGCCAGATCAAAGACCAGGCAGACGCGCGCGTGTCAGGCGCTAAAATCACCATCTCCAGCAAAGACAACGGCGCAGAACGCACAGCAATTACCAAGGCCAACGGCGAATACCTGATCCCCAACCTGCAACCCGGAGAATACGAAATTAAAGTCGCCGCCAGTGGTTTCAGAACATCGCTGACCCCGGTTGTAGTTCAGGTCGGCGAAAGCGTGACGGTTGAATTCACACTGGAAGTCGGCGCAGCCAATGAAACCGTCGTCATTACCAGTGAAACGCCAGCCATCAACGCTTCGGACTTCAAGATTGACGGCGTGGTCAATCGCAAACAGATTGAGAATTTGCCGCTCAACGGACGCAACTTTTTGCAACTGGCCATGCTGGAACCCGGCGTTGCCGTCGAAGCAGTTGATAACCCCGGAACCAGCCCAAACAATTTTTTCCGCGTTTCGATTGCCGGAGCATCCAGCGCGATGACACGCATTTCCGTGGATGGCGCAACTGTTAATGACCGCGTGACAGGCGGAACGTCGCAGAATTTTTCCCAGGAATCGGTGCAGGAATTCCAGATTTCCAGTTTCAATTTCGACATCACCACCAGCACCACAGGCGTCGGTTCGGTCAATGTCGTTTCCCGTAGCGGGGCGAACCAGTTTCACGGCAGCGGATTTATTTATTACCGCGACAACAACATGGCCGCCGATCCCCGCCTGAAGCGAATCGGGAAAACGCCTTCGTTCCAGCGCCGTCAAATGGGCGGTTCGATTGGCGGGCCAATCAAA
>CAYLJQ010000569.1:0-4818 GCA_964383955.1 uncultured Heliomicrobium sp.
CACCTTCTACTTCCAATCCAAAGCATAAGAATTTTCCGCTCCCTCTGTCAACGACACGCCCGATCACCGCGCTGAAACGCACTTCGGATCATGCCCTTTCACAGGCTCGCCAGAATTTTGCGGATAAATATCCTGCTTGTCCGCCTCGTGAATGATGTTCATAATCTTTCAAAAATCGTGCTGGGATGAGGAAAGAAAGATGCAAACAGGAAAACAGGCTGCAATTCAAATAGTCAATTTATCAAAGCGTTTTGGCGACCAGCAGATTCTGGACAACATTAGCTTTGAAATTGCCGCAGGAGAAGTTTTGGTGGTGCTGGGGCCGTCAGGAAGCGGCAAGACAACGCTGCTGCGAATTATTGCCGGGCTTGAAACGCCGGATAGCGGTGCAGTTCATTTGAATGGGCAAGCGGCGCAGTTACTGCCGCCACAAATGCGTGAATTGGGCGTTGTGTTTCAGGAACATGCCTTGTTTCAGCGCAAAACAGTTGAACAAAACATTTCTTTCGGTTTGGAAACGCGCAAGATTCGCAAACCAGAAGCGCTGGAAACCGTGGATGAAATGCTGGATTTGATCAGCTTGCGCGACCATAGAAACAAATACCCTGCGCAGCTTTCCGGCGGCCAACGGCAACGTGTAGCCTTGGCGCGCGCGCTGGCTTTCAAACCTGAAGGCATGTTGTTTGACGAACCTTTTAGCGCGCTTGATGCTGTCACGCGGTTGGAGCTGCGGCGTGAAGTCCGCGCATTGCTGCGCAACAGCAATATTCCTGCCATGTTCATTACGCACGATCAGGAAGAAGCGCTGGAACTGGCCGACCGCATCATCGTGCTCAATCGCGGGCGAATCGAACAGATTGGCACACCTTTCGATCTGTACAACCATCCGCAAAACGAATTTGTCGCGACCTTTTTAGGAGCGGCCAATGTGCTGCTGGGACGATGGATGGAAGGCAAAGTGGCATTGGGCCGTATCAAACTGCGAGCGACACCCGACGCTCCGCCGCTGTTTGAACGGCAACTGGTGAAAGTGATCTTTCGCCCGGAAGACGTCGTGATTAACTTTCAACCTCAACTGCTGGACACGCCTTACGTTTTAGGACGCGCAGTTGTCGAAGACGTTTCTTACATCGGTCACAGCGAACGCCTGGTGGTGCGCTTGATGCTCTGGTCTCCGCAGCTTGCCGAATTCGGGACCGGTTCCCCTCAACTGGCGCTGGTGGATGATTCTTACGGCGAAGGGTTTCCACTGGTCATCACTCGCAATAAATGGGACGCCACGGAAATGGAACTATCCAACGGAGATGCCGTTGTGGTGGGATTGAAAGGGTATCGCTTGTTGCCCCACTACCCTTTGCTCAGTGAATCGGGAGCCAAAGTGTTCGCCAAGTGATTTCTTGCTGCCATCGTTTCTGACCACACGGCAAAACCTAAAAAAGTTAAGAAATGCGGTTGACGGTCTGCTGTTTCGCGGAGTATAAACTCCCAGTCATTCACTAGGAGTTAGACGATGAACGTTTCCACCAAAAGCGAATACGGCTTGCGGGCGCTAATTTATTTGGCCAGCCACAGCGAGCGCGGAGCTGTCCCGGCGCGGGAAATCGCCGAGAAGTGGAACGTTCCCGTCAAATACCTGGAACAAATTCTCAAAACACTAAAAGAATCCGGACTGGTCGTCAGTCAAATGGGGCTGAACGGAGGCTATCGCCTGACTCGTCCGGCAACGTTGATCACCGCAGGCGAAGTCATCCGCACACTGGACGGGCGGCTTTCACCAATGGGCTGCGTCAGCCCTTACGATTACGAACCCTGTGAATTTGAAACCGGGTGCGGACTAAAAACGCTCTGGGCCAGAGCGCGCGCCGCGCTGGTTGGCGTCCTCGATCAAACCACCATTGCAGACTTATGTACTCCGGCTAACCACCAACTGGAATCAAACGTGGTTAGCCTGAAATCTTCCTCCAAACGATAAATTCCCCAAAATTCATTTCGACCTTTTCACACAGAGTTACAAACGACTCTAACTCCTATCTTTGACTAGGAGTTGAGCCGCTACTGGAGTAGATGGGCATCAAGTTGCACAACTGGAATCGCACGTATTTTTGGGCAGGCGGGTTAATCGCTTGCCTGAGTTTGCTGCTGTCGGGATGCGGCAGCGCAGGGGCGGACGGCAAGCGCGTGACACTGATTTTGGGCGCATACACCACGCCGCGCGAAGCCTACAGCAAGGCCATTTTGCCGGAGTTTCAGAAGTACTGGCGACAGAAGACTGGGCAGGAAGTCGAATTTCAGGAATCGTATCAAGGCAGCGGCGCGCAATCGCGCGCAATCATCAGCGGGTTTGAAGCTGATGTAGCCGCGCTTTCATTGGAAGGCGACATCGCACGCATAGCGCAGGCGGGTTTGATCCGGCACGATTGGAAAGCCAAACAGTTTGGCGGAATCGTTTCGACTTCGGTTGTGGTCATCGCCGTCAGGCCGGGCAATCCGGCAGGGATTCGTGACTGGGCGGATTTGACCAAACCCGGACTCAAGCTGCTAACGCCCGATCCGAAAACTTCTGGAGGCGCGCAATGGAACATTGCTGCGATTTACGGCGCTGCGTTGCGCGGGCAGGCAAGTGCATCGAAAGACGGCCCGGAGGCGGCGAAAGAGTTTCTCCAGCGCGTGCTTGCCAATGTTTCGATCATGGATAAGGGCGCGCGCGAATCCATCACCAATTTTGAAAAAGGCGTAGGCGATGCGGCCATCACATACGAAAACGAGGTGCTGGTCGGACGGCAAGCCGGACGCGAATACGATTACATTATTCCGCGGTCGACCATTTTGATCGAAAACCCTGTGGCTTTGGTGGACACCTATGTGGACAAACACGGTGTGCGCCCGGTGGCCGAAGCCTTTGTCAATTTCCTGTGGACGAAAGAAGCGCAGCGCGTGTTCGCCAAATACGGACTGCGCCCGGTGGAGCCGGGAGCCGCGAAAGAAGTTGCCGTGCAATATCCCGCGGTCACGGACCTTTGGAAAATTGATTTTCTGGGCGGCTGGCAACAAGTGGCAACGACCTTGTTCGGTTCCACCGGTGCTTACACACGCAGTTTCGAGGAATTGCACGCAACGCCATGAATGCGACTCCGGCACAATTTCCGCAGCAAGCGCAGGCGTTTTCCCTTGCCGCTCCGCGACCGTGGGGCAAATGGGGTTTGCGCGCGGTGGCGGCGGTTTATCTGGGCATGATGATTGTGTTGCCGCTTACGGCGCTGCTTGAGCACGGATTACGTGATGGGGTGAGAGTGCTGTGGCGCGACCTGGCCAGTCCGATTGCCTTTGCGGCGCTGCGGCTGACGCTGCTGACGGCGGTGGTGATGACGGTAATCAACGCCGTGATGGGAACGCTGACGGCTTACGTGTTGGTGCGGTACCGGTTCTTTGGCAATTCGCTGTTAAACAGCCTGATTGATTTGCCCTTCGCCATTCCGACTCTGGTGACAGGTGTGATGTTGGTGGTGCTGTATGGGCCCCAGCAGGTGATGGGCGCGTGGCTGGAAGCGCACGGCATTCAGGTCATTTTTGCGCAGCCGGGCATCGTGCTGGCGCTGCTGTTTGTCACGTATCCGTTTGTCATTCGCACGGTGCAGCCTGTGCTGATGGAAATTGATCAGGCCCAGGAAGAGGCCGCCTGGACGCTGGGCGCTTCGCCTTGGCGCACATTTCGCGAAATCATCCTGCCGGCCATTCGGCCTGCGGTGCTGACCGGGGCGCTGCTCAGCTTCGCGCGGGCGCTGGGCGAATTCGGTTCCATCGTGATTGTTGCGGGCAACATCCCGCGCAGCACGCTGACCGCGCCTGTGTACATTTTCGGGCAGATCGAATCGCAGAATCAGCGCGGAGCCAGCGCAATGTCGCTGTTGCTGCTGGCGCTTTCGTTCACGTTGATGATGTTCGTGGATTGGATGCAGGAGCGGCAAGGAGGAAGCCATGGCGCAGCTTGATGCTGGCGACAAATTGCAAGCTGCTGCTCATTCGCGCTCTTTGGTAAAACGACCGAAAGGCGCTGAATGGTTGCTGGTCGCGATTGTGGTTGGCTATGCGGCGCTGTTGCTGGGCGGACCGCTGCTGGCGATTGCCTGGGGCGCAATTTCTTCGGGGTTCGGCGCCATGATTCAGGCGCTCAGTTCCCGCGAAGCCTTGAACGCGCTTTACTTGACGTTGCTGCTGGCGATGACAGCGACTGTGGTCAACACGGTTTTTGGCGTGTGCATTTCGCTGGTGCTGGCGCGGGATGACTTCAAAGGTCGGCGCATTCTGAATGGGCTGATTGATCTACCCTTCGCTGTTTCGCCAGTGATTGCCGGGTTCATGCTGATTTTGCTCTTTGGGCGCAACGGCTGGTTTACCGGCGTGATTGACGCGCTGAACATTCGCGTGGTTTTTGCGCTGCCGGGAATGCTGCTGGCGACGATTTTTGTTTCGCTGCCGTTCGTTGTGCGCGAAGCCGTTCCGGTGTTGCGGCATCTGGGCACGGAACAGGAAAACGCTGCGTTTACGATGGGAGCGGGTCCGTGGCGAACGTTCTGGCAGATCACGCTGCCCAACCTGCGATGGGCATTGCTTTACGGTGTATCACTGACCTTTGCCCGCGCGCTCGGCGAATTCGGCGCAGTGCTGGTGGTCGGCGGCGGCGTGACGAAGCTGACGGAAACTTCGACGCTGTTCATTTACCGCTCGCTGGACGACCGCAACGAAGTCGGTGCCTATGCGATGGCGCTGTTGCTGGCCGCAATTTCTTTTAGCGTGTTGCTGGGGATGGCGTATTTCAAA
>CAYLJQ010000570.1:0-4811 GCA_964383955.1 uncultured Heliomicrobium sp.
CCAAAAATCGTCGGGGCGGGTGGCCAAGTTCAAGGCAATGTCGCCTTCGACCAGGAGCTTACACAAGCTGTATTGAATGCCATTGGTGTCCTGAAACTCGTCCACCATCACGTGGCGAAACCGGTTCTGGTAGTAGCGCCGCGCTTCTTCTGAAGCCCGCAGCAACTGAACCGTGCGGATCAGCAGATCGTCAAAATCCAGCGCGTTTGAAGATTGCAACCGCTGTTCGTAAAGCGCATAAACGCGCGCAATTTGCGACCGTTTGGGATCAATCGCGTGTTCGGCTTTTAAGGCGAAAATGTCCGGGTCTTCACTGCGATTTTTGGCCCCGCTGATGTTGGTTTGCGCCAGTCGCGCAGTAACCTGTTTGTCGTCAAAGCCGCAATCTTTGATGCACGCGCGCAGCAGTTTTTGCTGGTCGTCGGAATCGTAAATCGTGAACGCTCGCGTGTAGCCTTTGCCCAGCTTTTCAATGTCGCGCCGCAACATGCGAACGCACAGAGAGTGGAAGGTCGAAAGCAACGGCGAGCTTTGTCGCGGCTTCCCTTCCAGCAGCTTTTCCACACGCTCTTTCATTTCGCCTGCGGCTTTGTTGGTGAAGGTGACGGCCAGAATGTTGTCCGGCCGCACGCCGGTTTCAATCATGTGCGCGATGCGAAACGTGATGACGCGCGTTTTGCCGCTTCCGGCTCCGGCCAGAATCAAAACGGGTCCTTCGATTGTGGTGACGGCTTCTCGCTGCTGCGCGTTCAGGCCGGAAAGATAATCTGCTTGCATCGAAACTTCCTGTGACTTGAGTCAGTACCGCGCGCGTAAGCAAGCGGCGTGTGATGAAAAGCCGCTTGCTTACGCGCGCGGTACTGTATCGGTTACTTGCTGTTTAATCGTTCGCCGCATTTCAACACGCGGAACGCTTGATTTAACTGCTCGCACGTGGCGACGAACTCATCCGGCGTTTCCGTGTTGAAGGTAAACATTTCATAGTGCATTGGAATCGCCAGTCGCGCGCCAATGTCTTTGGCAAATTTGGCGGCTTCGTGTCCCCAGAAATTACCCGGCACACGGCGTTCGGGCTTGCGGCCATTGATGGGCAACAACGCCACATCAATTTTTCGATTCCCAACCAATGCCAACAACTCTTCCGCCATGCCGTCAAAGCCCTTGTTGTCTCCGGCGTGATAAATCGTAAAGTCGTCGAAGCTGACAATGTAGCCCAGGTTCTTGCTGCGTCCCGCTTCGTCATATTCAATTTCTTCATGCGCGGCAGCCAAGCCTGTGATCTCGAATTCGTCCAGCATGACAGTGACACCGTCATCGCATCCCACTGGCCAGGCTGGATCGCATTTCAACCGGTCGGCGGCAAACGCGCGATTGGCTTCGGGAATGACCAACTGCAAATTCGGGTTTGCCTGCATCAACGGCCACAAGGTTTCGTGATCCAGATGATCCGTGTGGTTGTGCGTGGATGTCACCACATCAATGAAATCCAGTCGAGCGGGGTCAATAACAAGTTCTGTCATCCGCGTGTGCGGTTTGTCGGTTGCGGCGTACTTTTTGGTAAGCGCATCTGACAGATAAGGATCAAACAGCAAGTGGCGGCCATCCCATTGCAGCAAAAATCCTGCCTGCCCCAGCCACCACAAATGAAATTCATCCGCTTGCCGGCTGGACGTTTTCACGTCCGCCAAAAACTCCTCACCAGATAAAACGGGTTTGACCAGTTCGGTCGTCAAATTCCAAGCTCCTTTTTCACCAGCTTCACGCCAGCGACCATGTTGTTCAGTTTCTGCCGCGCAGCCCATCGCGCCGTTTGGCTTAATCCGCAATCCGGCGCGAACGACAAGCGGTCGGCGGGTGCGAATTGCAAACAGCGGCGAATGCGGTCAGCGATGTCGGCGATGGATTCAATGTAATAGCTTTTTACGTCCACAATGCCAACCGCCACGTCTTTTTGCGGGGCGATGTTGGCAATGATTTCGAGTTCGGCGAATTCGCGGCTGGCCATTTCCAGATGGAATTCGTCCACCTGCATGTCCAGAAACGCTGGAAACATAGGCGCATACCGGCGCAATCCAACCGCGCGGCCCTTGTAATTTCCGAAGCACAGATGCGTGGACAACCGGCAGCGCCCTGCAACCGACGCAACCGTGCGATTGAAAATTTCCACGAACCGATGCGGGTCTTCGCGATGCGCGTAACAGCTCATCGAAGGCTCATCCACAGTGATTTCCTGGCAACCGGCAGCAACCAGGGCCTCCAGTTCGGCGCGGACGATTGGGATCAAAGCTTCGGTAATGGCAAACCGATCCGGGTACTGGGTGTTTGGAACCAATCTGCCACTGAGCGTGTACGGCCCCGGCACGCTAGCCTTTAAGGAGATTGTGGATTGTGGATTGCGGATTGCGGATTTGGTGAGACGAACGAGTCGCTGCCATTCTTCAACAACGCCCAAGCCTTTTGGCGCGGCGAGTTCGCCCATGATTTTGTGTTTGCCGCGTTGATCATGCGCGGGTGGCCCAAATCGCCGAGGTTGCGCCGGTTCAAGTTCAATCCCTTCCAGAAAGCCGTAAAACGACAAATTGAAATCCAGCCGAGTTTGTTCGCCATCGGTGATGACATCCAGCCCGGCGGCAAGTTGATCGTGAATGGCAGCGATGACGGCGTCTTCCTGCAATTCGGCGCGGTCGGCTTCGCCAAACTGATCCAAGTTTTGACAAGCGAATTCCAGCCAACCGGGAAACGGGTAGCTGCCGATGACTGTAGTTCTGAGAGGTTGTTCTTTCATGTTTGATCGTTGTTGCGGTACCGCGCGCGGGAGCAACCGGCCAGGTTTTAGCGTCAACCGCATTCTCCCGCGCGCGGTACTGTTTCAACACACACGCCACCCCCCGGACAACCTCAAAACTTCGCCGGTAATGTTTCGCGCGCCATCGCCAAGCAAAAACAGCGCAGCTTCGGCAACGTCTTCCGCCGCGATCAAATCTTCGGCGAGCGGTTGTTTGGTTTTCATCAGTTCCAGAATCGCCGGATCGTTTTGCGCGCGGGCGCTCATCGGAGTTCGCACCAAGCCAGGCGCAACGGCATTCACGCGGATTTTGTGCAGGGCGTAATACGCAGCCATCGAACGCGTCAAACTGATGATCGCGCCTTTGCTGGCGGCATACGCGTGCGTAGCGAAATGCCCGGCTTCGGGCGAAAGCGCCAACACGCTGGCCATATTCACTATCGAACCTCGCAAACCGTTTTCGCTGATGGGTTGCCGCAGCATTTGGTTCACGACTTCGCGGCACATCAAAAACGTCGTTTTGGCGTTGTTGTCAAACGTTGCCTGCCAGCCCTCTACTGAGCATTCGTGAATCGGCCCATCGCCAAACCGTCGCCCGCTGATTCCGGCAACATTGAACAAAGCATCAATTCGTCCAAACTGGCTAACACATTGTTGAACCGCCTTGGCAACGGCTTCGGGTTCGGTCAGATCGGCAACGTGAAAGCCGAACAGGTTGTTTTCAGCGCCCAACTCTTCAGCCAGAGCGCGGCAACTCGCTTCGTCGCGGCTGACGAAAAACACCGCGTGGCCTTCGCGTGCAGCCAGCTTGATCGTCGCTGCTGCAATTCCGGTTGAGCCTGTGATGACGTAGGTTTTCACTGATAAAGATGCGCCAAGCTGCGGCGATAGGCTTCGTAAAATCGTTCAAGCTGTTCGGCCGCGTTGGTGTTGCCGACGAACTGGTGGCTCGGCAACAACTCTGGCTTGATGCCGCGTTCCAGCAGTTTTTCGGCGACGCGGGAACGAAGCATGTTCATAATCATCGCTCCCGTCACGGTCGAGGTCGGTCCCGTACGCCACTCCAACCCGTCCAGTTCCACAACGCAATCGCCCGGCGGACACCCGTTGTCAATCACAACGTCAGCGCAATCAATCAGCTTTTTGCCGGAAGAATGCGCCGGAACGGATTGTTCGCAATGCCGCCGCGAACAAATGCCGATGACCGGCAACCCGCGTTGCTGCGCGCCCGAAGCCATTTCGACAATCACAGGACGAATGCCGCTGGTGGAAATAACGATAAAAGCGTCGTGCGCGCCAAACTTGAAGCCTTTCAATATCTCTTCGGCGTAGCCTTCGTACTTTTCCAGATGCAGCGGCGCGCGCAATCCGTTCGCGCCAATGATCGAAGCGTGATTCGACAGCGACAATTCCACCAGGGCGACGAAGCCCGGAAAACATCCTTGGCGCGGAGTCATTTCTTCGCACATCATCCGCGAATGGCCGTTGCCGAATAGGAACACCAAACCTCCGTTGGCGATGCTGTCGGCACAGATTTCCGCCGCGCGTTCAATGTTATCAAGCTGCGTTTCACGCAGGTGCTGAAGCAGAGAGAGCGTTTTTTCAAAATAAGTGATTGATGCGTTCATGCGTTTGGTATCAAGTCAGTATCAGATAGCGGTATTGTTCTCATGATCATCCAATACCCACCTCATCGAGTGAAACAACAGTTGATCCTTTCGGCCAGCAAGTACCGGCGCGTGGAGTAGCGAGCTTTCCACAGCAGCAAAACAAAGTCCCAGACTGTGCAAATTCGTGCGTGCGCAATTGATCGGCTCACGGTTCTCCTCAATGGAGCATAACAATTCTGCCATTGCACCGTGAAAACCTTCGCGAAACCATGTTCCTTCCAGAGCTGGGCTAGCGGTTCCTGCTTCGGTATGCAAAGTCACGGCTTGTTCAGAAAGACTTGGCCCGGTGCTGGTAATGCACCCTTTGGTTCCGGCAATAAACGTGCTGTCTTGTTGTCCGTATTTCACATTAGCGT
>CAYLJQ010000571.1:0-4765 GCA_964383955.1 uncultured Heliomicrobium sp.
GTTATTCGAAGTTTTATTTTGATTGCGTTTCAGTCCAGCACATTGACGCAATGGACATCCTCAAGCCAAACTGTCTGCACAAACTCAGCGGTAAAAAGTTACCGAATGTTTTTGCGAAATCTTTATGCCTGTCTTTCGCGTAAGCCGCCCCGTACAAAGATTGATTGATCAGGTTCGAAAAGGTTTTAACCGGGAGGTTGAATGAGTTTCTCCGTGCGTCTAGTTAGCGTTCTGTTTTGTTTTTTTGTTTTGCCTGCGACGTTTTTGATGGAGCCTGTTGGATTGTTTATTGCTTCCCAGGCAACGGCTTCCGGCCAATCGCCTCATATCGTCAACGCCGAATCTAACCGCAACGGACAGGCAGCGCCTGGCGGCCTCCGCACAATCTCGCGACCAAACGTATTCATCGCGCAAACGGGCTGCGCTTCATTCACGCCGAAGGCACAATACTTCGAATCTGCGGGAAGCACAGGTTCTATTACCGTTACTGCTCCCGGCAATTGCGCCTGGACAGTGACGGGAAATCCCGGCTGGGTAACGATCAATTCCGGCGCGTCCGGAACCGGAAATGGGACCGTCGCTTATACACTCGCGGCCAACAATTCGATCAGCACACGGCAAGCAATTCTGACGATTTCCGGGCAAAGCTTCATCATCAATCAAAGTGGTTCGAACGGCAGTTGCGCCATTACGCCGATTGCCGCCGGACAAACGATCAACGGTGTGCTGGCGGTCAGCGATTGTTACTCACAGCAACGTGGCCAGCTTTTTCCGGCGGATCGTTACTCGTTCACCGGCACGGCGGGACAGCGCGTGGCCATTCGCGCGGATTCATCAGCGGTTGATACGTTCGTTTATCTGATTGAGCCCACCGGAGCAGCCGTTGCGTCCAACGACGACGGCGATTCTCGCACTGGCGCGCGGATACCTGCCGGAACAGGATTTTTCACATTGCCAGGTTCCGGCTCCTATCAGATTGAAGTGACTTCGTTCGGCACAACGGCGGCATTCGGCGCATATTCCGTCAGCTTGAGCATTGGTTCGGCAAATTGCAGCTACACGGTTGCGCCATCGGAACAAAGCGTCGCAGCCGCTGGCGGCAATGGCTCAATCGCCGTCACCGTCGCCGGAAGTGGTTGCAATTGGACCGCCTCCAGTAATGCCGACTGGATGACAATCACTGCTGGCGCAACGGGCAATGGAAACGGCACTGTAAGTTTTAGCGTCGCAGCCAATTCGGGGCTTACGAGAACAGCTTTTGTAATCGTCGCCGGTCAGCTTGTCAGCATCACGCAAACCGGAATTGGCACGCCCACCTTTGCGCGCTGGGACAAACAAACATCCGGCACAACCGAACAACTGAATCACATTTATTTCCTGGACGACGTTCAAGGTTGGACGGTCGGCACAAACTCCACAGCGCGTCTGACTGTAGACGGGGGCGCAACCTGGAATCCATTCACGGTTGCCGGGCCTGCGCAATCGCTCCATTCGGTCAGATTTTTTGACACCGATCTCGGCTGGGTGGGAGGAGAAAAGCTTACGGCGACCACCACAAACGGGGGGCTTAGCTGGACGCTGCTGGAATTCGCTACCGGCATGCGATATCGGCTCTTTCCCGTCAATACATCCAATGCGTTCACGGTTGGCGAACGTGATGGCGGAGGTTTTCACGCCAGCACGGTTGTCATTCCCTTTTTGGGTTTTGGGCAGGAAACGCAAACACTGGCGACACTTCATCCACTTCGTGACATTTATTTCTTCAATGCTGCCAATGGATGGTCGGTCGGTGACAACGGCCAAATCTTCCGCTTGTCCAAGGGCGGCACCAATTTCAACCAACAAACCGGAGCGACGACACAAAACCTGAATGGCATTTTTGCGCTTGACCTGGGAACCGCCTGGGCAGTGGGCGACGGCGGCGTGATTCTGAAAACCACTAATGGCGGCGTAAGCTGGCAACCGCAAGTCAGCGGAGTGGCAACTGCATTGCGTGACATCCACTTCATCAATGCCGACAGAGGATGGGCGGTCGGCGACGGCGGCGTGATTCTGGTTACGCACAATGGCGGCAGTGCCTGGTCCTCAGAACCCAGCGGCGTAACCGCAAACCTGCGCAGCGTTCACGCCAACAGCATCAACGCCGTTTACGCCGCCGGTGCGAACGGCACCATCGTCAAACGTTCACTGTGTGCATTTACGCTTTCGGTCGCCACTGCATCGTTTGAATTCGGCGGAGGCAATGGTTCGTTCAATGTAACGACAACCGCCGGTTGCCCGTGGACGGCAACCAGCAATGCCAACTGGATCACAATTAATAGTGGTTCGACCGGCAACGGCAATGGCACGGTCAGTTTCACTGTCGCCGCCAACTCTGGACCGGCTCGCACCGGAACCATCACCGTCGCCGATCAAACATTTACCGTTACACAATCCATGTCCTGCCTGAGCGTTACAAATATCGCCCCGGCTAGCGGCGTGGTCGGCACAACCGTCACCATCACCGGCGCAAACTTTACCGGAGTGACTGCGGTGAAATTTGCCAATAATGTGTCCGCGACATTTACCATCGTCAGCGATACGCAGATCGCGACTGCGGTTCCGGCGGGAGCAGTGACTGGCCCGATTACGATTAACAGCCAACTTTGCGGAGACGCGACGACGCCGGTTTTCACCATTTTACAGAAACCGACGATTACGATTGCACCGCCATCGCCGTTGATTGCTATCGGTCAACAAGTAACATTTGTCGCAACGATCAACATGGCTTTGCCAACAGGAGTCAGCTTGTCGCTGAATTCTTCGAATCCCTCTGTGGCTCCGGTTTCGCTGAATCCTTCCATTCCGGCAGGGCAGACTTCCGCACAATTCAACGTAACGGGAGCATCGGCTGGAACGACAACCATTACGGTAACGCTGCCTGCGCTTTACGGCAGCGGCAGCGCGTCAGCCACTCTAACGGTCGCCGCTGGTTTTGAAGCGGATGTTTCTCCGCGACCGAACGGCAACGCAAACGGACAAATCACTACGACCGATTGGGTTCAGGTTGGGCGCTTCATTGCAGAACTGGATTCGGCAGCCGCAGGAAGTGAATTTCAGAGAGCCGATTGCGCGCCAAGAGTGACGCGAGGTGATGGCCGATTGACGATCATAGACTGGGTTCAAGCCGGACGTTACGCCGCCGGACTGGACCCGGTCACTGTGGCTGCAGGCCCAACTGCGCCAGCGAATCAATCGTCACTGCTGAGGAAAAGTCAGCCGCAATCTGTAACAAGCGATGCCACGACCAAAGTGCGATTAGTCCAGGATGCATTATCCCTTGACGGTTCGCTGACAATTGAGCTTGATGCACTCGGCGTGGAAAACGCATTGGCGTTCAGCCTGCACTTTAATCCGCAGCACTGGCGATTCGCTTCGGCGTCTGCGGCAAATGGCTTATCCGGCGCTCAGACTTATTTCAATACCACTCAATCCGATTCCGTTGGCGTTTTGCTGGCGTTGCCCGCGGGACAATCCTTTTCAGCGGGCTCCCATCAAGTCTTGCGGCTCAATTTCACCTCTTTGCAGGTAGCGACCGCCAGTCTCAATGAGTTCAGCTTTACCGATCAATCTGTCGAACGAGCCGTCGTGAGCGGCAACGCCGACCAAATTCCCGCAGAGTTTTTTGTGAGCGGCAGCGCGATTGCGGCAAATGCCCGGCGGGAATGGGACTTATTGACAGCAATCCGGGACCTCTTTCAATCTGTGTCCATCCGATAAAAGCATCGGCATTGAAACTTCTCAAAAAGGAGACCACTTATGGCATTTCGCTGGCGGAAGGCAATTGGATTTACCTTGCTGGGGTTTGTCTTGCTTATTGCAGTTGGATTGTTCGCTTCCGGATTCTGGCGCGCTTTTGTCGGGCCGAAGGCGCGTGCGGTCACCAGCCGGACTTTTGAAAGCACTCCGGTTCGATTGGAGCGCGGAAAGTATCTGGCTGAAAACGTAATGGGATGTTTTTACTGCCATTCCGATCGTGACTGGAAAGCCGAAGGCACGCCGCCAATCGAAGCCCGCAAAGGCGCTGGCACGGCGTTTTTTGGCGGCCCTGGAAAAATCTTTGCCCCCAACATTACGCCGGATCGGAAAACAGGCGTTGGCGCGTGGAGCGACGACGAACTGGCGCGCGCCATACGTGAAGGTGTCAGCCGCGATGGCCACGCCCTGTTTCCCATTATGCCGTATATGAATTATCGGCAATTATCCGACGAAGACACGGCTTCAGTGATTGCCTATCTGCGTTCGATTCCGGCGGTGAAAAACACGGTGGAAAAATCGAAACTGGATTTCCCGCTGAATTTTCTGGTCAACCTGATGCCTAACCCGCTGGAAGCCGCCGTTCCGGCTGCTGATGTTTCGACGCCAGTCAAACGCGGCGAATTGTTGGCGACGCTGGGCAGTTGCGCCGATTGCCATACGCCCATGGAAAAAGGCCAGCCGATTCCAGGCCTGACGCTGGCGGGTGGTTTTACGTTGAACGAACCAAGTGGCGAAACGACTGCGCCAAACATTACGCCTGACGCTTCCGGCATTTCGTATTACGACGAAGCGCTGTTTCTGGAAGTGATGCGAACCGGGCAAGTCAAAACGCGCAAACTGAATCCGACAATGCCGTGGGCGCTTTACGGAAAAATGACGGACGACGACCTGAAAGCGTTGTTTGCCTACCTGAAAACCGTTCCGGCTGTCAGCCACAAAGTTGATAACACTGAACCGCCAACGCCTT
>CAYLJQ010000572.1:0-4764 GCA_964383955.1 uncultured Heliomicrobium sp.
TTGCTCTGCCTACAACCGGCGAAATCGGGCGGCTTGTCGAGTTTGGTCAGTTCCGTGACGATCTTCAACGAAATGGGCCAGCGGCGGCCTGACTTGCTGGCGGAACTTTTCCAGCCAATTGAAACCGACCGGCGCGGCGAAGTCCCGGAAGGCGCGAAGCCGTATTTCAGAATTCCGGTCTTCAACTGGCACGCGGGATTGCTCTCGGCAATTTATCAGCGGCAATACATCGAATCGGCTCGGCGGTTTGAAGAAGTTCCGCTGCTCACCGAGCGTCAAATCGAAGCCCTGGATTTGTTTGATTCGCTAGCCAACGATCCGGCAATCCATTTGAACATGGAGTTTCGGCGAGGCGATGTGCAGTTGGTTCACAACCACACGTTGCTGCACGACCGCACGGCGTTTGAAGATTGGCCGGAGCCGGAACGCCGTCGCCATTTGCTGCGGCTGTGGCTTGCTCCGTCACAAGCGCGACAGTTGCCGCCGGTATTTGCGGAACGGTATGGATCACTCATTCCTGGCGACAGAGGTGGCGTTGCGGCTAAAACCGCAAACATGATTGCGCCGCTGGATGCTGAATAACTTTAACTTGATGACTACTCCTTCCGATATTTCGACCTGTTTTCAATTCAATAAAAGGCTTGCCACAGAGATCACAGAGAACCGGAGCGATTCACTGTATCAACATCTTGTGTGTTCTGTGACTACACCGTCCCCCATTCGTAAACCGATCAAATTTTGAGAACTATGGGGAAAAAGAAACCGACTCGATTGGCATCACCTGCTTTCGCGGCCAAGCTGCTGGCCTGGTACGACGAAGTCACAACCGAAATGCCCTGGCGTGGCCAGCGTGATCCGTATCGCATCTGGCTTTCAGAAGTCATGCTGCAACAAACGCGTATCGCTGCAGCCAAGGGGTATTACCATCGCTTTCTGGAACGTTTCCCAAACATTCAATCATTGGCTGACGCTTCGCTGGATGAAGTGCTAAAGCTGTGGGAAGGGCTGGGCTATTACGCGCGAGCGCGCAATTTGCACCGACTTGCTCAAGTGGTCGTGAAAGAACGCGATAGTCAATTCCCTGCTTCGGCTGAAGCCTTGCAAACCTTACCGGGTATTGGCCGGTACACAGCCGCAGCCATCGCCAGCATCGCGTTTGGCGAAGCAGTGGCCGTGATGGACGGCAACGTCGTTCGCGTGTTGACGCGGTTGATTGATCAGCCGGAGGAAATCAGCCAGCCAAAAGTGATGGAGCAGTTGTGGACTCTTGCGTCAGCGTTGCTGCCGACGAAACGCCCGGGCGATTACAACCAGGCGTTGATGGATTTGGGACGGATGGTTTGCACACCTCGCCGACCGGATTGTCAGCACTGCCCTTTGCGCGAATTCTGTCTGGCTGCGGAGCGCGGAACCCAGGAATTGCGTCCGGTGAAAAAGCCAAAAGCTCCAGTGCCGGAAGTGCGCGCGGCAGCGGCGGTGATTCAAGACGAAGCCGGTCGTTTGTTGCTGGTGCAGCGTCCCGAGGAAGGATTGCTTGGCGGGTTGTGGATGCTGCCAGGAGGTCGTTGTGAGCCAGAAGAAACGTATACTGACTGCCTGCAACGTTCACTATCACAAACACTTGGCATCGAAGTTCGTGCAGGAAGTGAAATGGCAGCGGCGACACAAACGCTGACACATTTTCGATTGCGGCTGCGAGCGTTTGCCTGCGAATTGATCGCCGGGACGCTCGCTGGCGAAACGCGCTGGGCGTGGGTCACTCCGGCGGAACTTTCCAATTACAGTCTGGGCAAGGCTGATCGCGAAATCGTGCAGCAGTTGGAGAACTGGCAACCGCGCTTGTTTGAGGAATTTCCTTTGCCGAGCCATGACCAATTGAACGAATGATTCAATGCCGCGAGCGGTGAGCGCTGCATGAAGTCCAAAGCAAAGTCGCCGTCAACATCCACGATATAAATTTCCGGATTGAAATCGCGCGTGCTTTGAAACACCAGGCGGCGGCCATCGGGCGTCCAGACAGGCGTGGTATTGTGGCCAACAGCGGTGGTGACCATGCGCGGGTTGGAACCATCAGCATTCATGACCCAGAGTGTGGAATTGCTGGTCTGCGAGCCGCGATTGGCAGAGAACGCAATGCGTCGGCCATCCGGCGACCAGGCTGCCCCACCTTCATCAGATTGCGGAGAATTGGTTAGGTTGATCGGATTTGTCCCATCGGCATTGACGACCAAGATGTCGAATTTTCGTTCGGGCATGGCGCGCGTAAAGGCGATACGTTTACCGTCAGGCGACCAGGTAGGGTCAGCATCATATTCTTCATAATCGGTCAGCCGCTCTGCCTTGCTTCCATTCGCGTTCATCACCCAGATGTCGAAGTTGTAGACGAACCCGCTGCCGCGATTGCTGGCAAACGCAATGCGGCTTCCGTCGGGCGAAAAAACCGGGCCGGTGTGATAACCGGGCGCTTTGGTCAGCTTGACCCGCTTTCCGCTGTCCACATCCATCACCCAGATATCGCTTTCGCGTAGCGGCACGGTTTCAACGCCGAACACAATGTGCCGACCGTCCGGCGACCACGCCGGATTTGTTTCGCGCGCGGTGTTGTCGGTTAGATTCTTAAGGCCAGTTCCATCAAGGTTCATCACATATAACTCAGCCAAGCCAGTGCGATCGCTGACAAACAGAATCTTCGTTCCGTCGGGCGACACTGAGGGAGAATTATCATCTCCCAAACTGTTGGTGAGCCTGAGCGAAGAGTGAAGGGGCGCGGCCTGCTCAGATTGCAAAGCGCGCGAACTGATGAAAACGAAATTTGCGTGGTACCTGAGATAATAGAAAAGCGCCACGGCTGCGAAGAGCACCGTGATGACACCTGCAACAGCAATCCATTTCCCAATCTCTCTTTTCGGAAACCCCATTGAATTGGCAGCAACAGGCTTACCTCTGGTATCACCGGGATCGGATTTTGCAACATAAACCTGTGCTGTGACGGGCTGGCCTAACAAATAACTGTGGATATCTTCGGAAAGCTTTTCGACCGAACCATAACGATGACGCGCATCTTTGCTGAGGGCCTGCATGATGATGTTGTCCAGGCTGCCCGATAACGCGCGCCGCAATTCAGCCGGAGAAGAATTGCGCGCGTGACTGATCGCTTCCGGCGTCAATGTAATCGTTCGCTGTCCGTCGCTGGCCGTCAGTTCGCGCGTGCGCGTGACAACGTCGCTGGGCCGTTCAGGCTCTTCTTCGCTGATGATGCGTGCAATTTCGTGCGGCGCGTGTTGGCGCAATTGATGTGGGCGATGGCCAGTCAGCAGTTCGTACAGCAACACGCCTAAACTGTACTGATCAGTGGCAACCGTTACGTTTTCGCCGTTCGCCTGTTCGGGACTGGCGTAGTCAGGTGTCATCAACCGCATCGCTGTCAGCGTCGGGTCAAGCGTAACCGCCGCCAGTTCCGGATTGAGAATTTTGGCGATGCCGAAATCCAACAGTTTTGGCAGCTTTGTCGTGCCTTCTTCCGCGACCAGAATGTTGCCAGGTTTGATGTCGCGGTGAATAACCTGTTGTTCGTGCGCGTATGCGACAGCGGCGCAAACCTGCTGAAACAACTTTAGCCGTTCAGCGATGGGCAGCCGGTGCGTGTCGCAGTAACGATGAATCGGCAAGCCTTCGATGTATTCCATCACGAAATACGGCAGACCGTCGTCGGTCGTACCGCCATCCATCAACCGAGCGATGTTCGGATGGTTTAGCGCGGCCAGGATTTGTCGTTCGTTGCGAAATCGGCGCAATATGAAATCCGTGTCCATGCCGCGTTTGACCAGTTTGATGGCCACACGCTGGTTGAACTGATTGTCGGCGCGAACGGCCAGGTAAACCGCACCCATTCCGCCTCGCCCGATTTCACGAATGAGTTTGAAAGCGCCGATTCGCCGCCCCGCCATCGAATCCAGTTGCAACGTGATGGCATCGTCGGCGAACAGCGAATCGAAAGACACCGCAGCCGGAGTTTCGATGAAGTCGCCTGCTTCCTGATGAGAGTTGAGAAGATATTCGACCTGATGACGTAGTGAGTAATCATCGCCGCAGGCTTTATTCAGCAGGGTTTCGCGTTCACCCATGGGGTAATCAAGCGCAGCGTTGAAAATTTCTTTGATTTGTTGCCAGCGTTCAGGATTCATTGCGACAAATTCTTATTCAGCTCGCCGTAAAGCCACGCTTTGGCCATCTGCCATTCACGAATTACGGTCGCCCGGCTGACGCTCAGGACTTCAGCCGTTTCTTCCAGAGTCATCCCGCCGAAGTATTTCAACTCAACGACACGGCTTTGTTGCGGATCAAGCTCGGCCAGGGTTTTCAGGGCTTCATCCAGCGCCACCAGTTGATCGGCGCGTTCATCTGAAACGTCCACCACTTCGTCCAGCGAAACCGTCGCACCACCACAACCACGTTTTTCAGCCAACCGCGTCCGCGCGTGATCCACCAGGATGCGGCGCATGGCCTGAGCGGCAATGCCGTAAAAGTGGGCGCGGTTTTGCCACCGCACCTGCTGCTGATCTATCAGCTTAATGTAAGCCTCGTGCGCCAAAGCGGTTGGCTGCAAGCTATGATTGGCGCGTTCGCGCCGCAAATACCCTTCCGCGATTTTCTTCAGCTCTCGATAAACCAGCGGAGTAAGTTCATCCAGTGCCGCATGATTGCCATCGCTCCAGGCAAGCAAGAGTGGAGTGACTTCAGTAAAAGTGTTCATACGCTTACCAG
>CAYLJQ010000573.1:0-4763 GCA_964383955.1 uncultured Heliomicrobium sp.
TACGGCCTCACGTGCGCGGCGTAACGCCCAAGCGCGCTGAGCGGAAACTGATTTCGATACTGATGATAGTTGATATAAAAGTGCCCCGGAAAGCCTGTGCCAGTAAACTCGGCTTCGGGCCAACTGCCGTCGGAGTTTTGCTTGCTGAGCAAGTATTCAATTCCCCGTTTGACTGAATCGCTTTCAAAATCGCCAGCCGCCATCAGCCCCATCAACGCCCAAGCGGTTTGCGAAGGTGTGCTGGGACCTTTGCCGCGAAGCTCTGGCTTCTTGTACGAATCGCAGGTTTCGCCCCAGCCTCCGTCGGCGTTTTGAACGCCGCGCAGCCAGGTAGCGGCTTGCTTCACCTGATCGCAGTTCATATCGAAACCGATAAACGGCGCAATCGAACGCAAGCCAACCAGCGACAGATACGTGCCGTAAACGTAATTGACTCCCCAGCGTCCCCACCACGAGCCGTCTTTTTCCTGAAGACTAAGCAGAAAGTTGATGGCTCTCTGGACGTCTTCATCGCGATAAAGCTTTTCGTGGTGTTTAGCTTGCCAATGGCCGAGCAGTTCCAAAACTCGCCCGGTCAGATCGGCGGTCGGCGGATCAATCATCGCTTTCAGATCGCCATACGGCATCTGGTTCCAAAGATCGTTGGTGTTATCTATGTCGAATGCCGCCCAGCCGCCGGCCTTGCATTGCATGGACATCACCCATTCGGTGGCGGCGCGGCAAGCTTCAAGCTTGTAGTCTTCATTTACCCGCTCCCTACCGTTCGCGGTACTGATTCCGAGCAAAGCCATGATCACTGCCGCTGTGTCGTCCACGTCGGGATAATAATCATTGTAAAACTCGAACGCCCAACCGGCGGGTTTGCCTTTGCGGTTGTACACGGCCCAATCGCCGTAACGAAAAATCTGTTTGGTCAGCAGCCATTCGCCAGCGGCTTGGACACGCGAATCGGTCGGCGAAACACCGGAATCCAGCAGCGCCGTCAACCCAAGCGCCGTGTCCCAGGTCGGCGAAATGCAAGGTTGCAAGCGCAGATACTGCGGTAATTCGGAATCGCTCATTGCGCCTTCTTCAATGCAGAAGCGGTCCAGCGCATCCAGGCCGCGTTTGATGTACGGATGCTCTGCCGAATACCCAAGCGCGTGAAACATCAAAATCGAATTCAGCATTGCCGGGACAATGCCTGCCCAATCTCCTGAAGTGTCTTGCCGTTCAATCACCCAGCGTTCGGCGGCTTCGATTCCGGCCTGTCGAAATGGAACGATGCCAAGCTGGTCTAGCATCTTGAGCGTTTGGTCCGCCGCAAGAAACAAACTGCCAACAGTTGTGCCATCGCTGTTTTTCAAGCTTGTGTCGGCGGTTGCCTGACTGCCTTCGACGAACAGCTCTTCGGCATAAATTCCCAGGTCGTAAACAGGCCGTTTATCAATCACGACCAGCAGCGGAACGGTCGAAGAGCGCGCCCAGCTCGCCATCGAATACACATTGAACGGAAACCACGAGGGCAAAAACATAAACCACGGCGGCAAGGTCGGAATTCCGTTCCACGGATAAGCGCCAAACAAAGCCAGATGCAGTTTGGTAAAGACGCGCGCTTTGGTCAGCCCTCCGCGTTCCAGGATGAATTTGCGCGCCTGCTGCAATGGCAGTTCGTCTTCACTACGCCCAGCCAGCTTCAGCGCGAAATACGCTTCAATCGTCGTGCTGATTTCTCCGCCATCGCCATAAAACAGCTCCCAGCCTCCGTGCGAACATTGCTGGCGAAGCAGGTAACGCGCCATTTGTTGAATCTGCGCTTCGCGGTCGCGCCCATTGCTGAAAGCATTTTTGGAATTGGCATGAATCAAAATGCGATGAAGCATGATGTATTCCGCCGTCAGCGTGACGTTGGCTTCCAGTTCCGCCCACCAGAATCCTTCCAGGTTTTGTTGCGCAAACAAATAGCTTTGGGCGCGACTGATGGCATCAGCCAGACGCGGTTGTGCAGTTTGTTGAATCGCTGTTTGCGGAGTAATCATCGTGAAGGCGGGGCAGGATACGGTGTCGGCGCAGACCTGGGGATTCCAGATTCGCCGAGAGGCGTCGCAGACCTTGGGATTCCAGACCCATTTGCAGGCGGGATCGAGCGGGTTGCCGGTGGAACTGTCGCTGGCACAATGTCAGTATTCCTAAGCATGTAATTGACAATTAACGGCGTGTCTTCGCTGAAATTTTTCAATCCGCCGCGAATCCGATTCGCACGAAGATAGATGTTAGTAATGCTGTCGGCAATCGGCGCAAAGGTGGAGCTTTTGGACCTGACGCCAAATGATTCGCGCGCCCTGACATCCACGGCAGGGCCGGCGGCAATCTGCGCTTTTAATGCTTCCGTGTCCTGCACATCACTTTTGGCCAGAAAATCCAGCACCTTCAAACCGTGCAAGTAGCCGGAATATCGAACATAAGGGTCGGTGGATTTGATGCAGACCACAAACGCAATGAAGTTGGCTTCGTCTTCACGTGCAAAGCCGCGCTGATGAGCTTTGGCGTGGGCGATGGCAAACGGCAAGTCACAATCCAGCAGGTTTTCGTTATACGTGGCTTCGCCGGTGAAAGGGATGTAAACAGCCCGAATGTCGAGCCAGGTTGCCACCCTGGAAAAGATCAGTGGCTTCGGATTGCCAAATCCTCCCTGGCTGGCTGTGCCAAGAGAAGTTTCGAGCTGGAAGGAATTCTCAATCGCTTGAAATAATCCTTGCTGACCAATCGTCATCATGCTGGTTCCGGTGGCAGTGGCAACTTCACGCGTGGAATAGTTTCGATTGATGCCGTCAATAATCCGCCTGCCAACTTCGATTGCCTCTTGCCTGCCTTCAGCGCGAAGGTCCAGATTCATGCGGTCTTCGATTGGCTGGCGTTGGTAATTCAGCCCCCACATCAACAGGAACGCAGCAAACAAAAACGTAAACAGCCAGGCCAATTGCAGCACCAGCACTTTCAGGACATCCAGCAAACTGGTTTCACGCCGAAACGCACGCCCCAGGTACCACAGCGTAAACCCTACATACCAAAGAAAGATGCCGACCAATAACACTTCGCCAATCGGTTTCGGAGAGTATTTGTTCACCGCCGACAACCATCGCACCAGATAGTAATAGGCAGTCTGGCTGTACAGCGATTCAACGGTTTCAGGCGCCAGACTGGCAACCGTCTGCACGGCAAACGCCATAATCAGCCAGAACAGCGCGCGCCAGAAAATATATCTGGCTTGTACGTCTTCTACGCTGTCGCCTTCTTCGCCATCGTAATCGTCATCCACTGCCGAAACTTTCGGCGTGACGTTTGGCTTCAGGGGAACAAAAAACCTCATAATTGAATCCTGGCAAGTTTCACAAAATTACGGCGTCCGCTTCGATTTCGATCATCATTCGATCATCAATTAGCCGCCGCACTTCCACCATCGTTGCACAAGGTTTGACTTCGCGGAAAAATTCTCCGTGCGCGCGTCCGAATTCTTCCCAGCGGGCAATGTCTGTCACAAACATCCGCGTCCGCACCACGTCTTTCAATTCACCGCCGAGCGCCTTCAGCGCGCGTTCGATATTTTGAATCACTTGCACGGTTTGGGCGTAAGCATCGCCAACGCCAACGATTTCCCCTTGCTCGTTTGTCGCCGTGGTTCCGGTGACAAAGATTTGATTCCCGATTCGGATTGCGCGCGAATACCCGACAATCGGCTCCCATTTTGTTCCTGACAAGTAATGCTGTTTTTGATCCATTGTTTAGTTGAGAGTTGTTTGAGTTTTGATTGGTCGCCGCTTGGCCGCAATCCGGTCAAACAGGCTGACCGGCAAAATCCGCATCAGTTTCATAAACGCCGATGCCGCCAGCGGAAACCGAATGACGCGGTCGCCCTGTTTCAGACGGCGCAAAATTAGCCGGGCCGTTTCGTCGGCTTGCATCATAAACGGCATCTTGCCGAAACTTTCTGTCATCGGCGTCTGTACATAACCCGGTTCGATGGTCACCAGTTTCACACCCAGGGCTTTCAATTCAACGCGCAAGCCATCGAACAAAGTCGAAAGCGCGGCTTTGGTCGCGCAATACCCTGCCGATCCAGGAAACCCTCTGTCTGCCGCCAAACTGGAAATCGCGGCGATGGTTCCGTTTCCTTGCCGCCGCATCATCGGCAGCAGTTCTTCCAGGCAAAAGGCAACGCCGAGCAAATTTGTTCGCAGCAAGCGTTCAAGGCTTTCCGCTTTGAAATTGGTAGCATTCGTTGGCCCGCCAACGCCCGCGGAAAGAATTGCCAGATCAATTCGACCAAAGCGGGCAACGGTTTCGGCAATCGCCTGTTTGACCTGCGCCTGATCGCCGACATCACACGTGAGCGCGATGGCTTCGCCGCCTTTTTGGCGCACCTCGCCGCACAAAGTTTCGAGCAATTCGGTTCGGCGAGCGGCCAACGCCAGCACATAGTCTTTCGGCGCAAGCTCCTGCGCCAAAGCGTAACCGATTCCGCTGGATGCTCCGGTGATAAAAACGACTTGTTTCATTTTGAAGTTAGTTGTGAGCGCGGGCAGATGATAGCGGACTAGGCCGCTTGTTCCAAGTTCCGGGCTGAGTGAAAATCGCAATCCCTTACGTTCATCTTTCCAGGAGTTTCTCAATGAAATTGCAGATTGGTTATTCAAGCCTTGTTAGGCGTTTTTTTTCCACATGGCGCGCATCCCTTCTTTCCCTGTTTTTTCTTGGCTTGCTTGCTTCGGCAACATTGGCAACGG
>CAYLJQ010000574.1:0-4762 GCA_964383955.1 uncultured Heliomicrobium sp.
GTCTGACAGGGGTAGCAAACGGTCTTAGCGGATTGACCTTCCCGCTTGTCACCGGAATGGTTGTGGATCGGTTTTCTTATGTGCCGGTCTTTTTTATGGCGGGAGTAATGCCGCTGCTGGGCGTTTCGCTGGCGCTGTGGACCTTGAAAGATTACCGGCGCGTTGAGTTGAATTCTCATGCCTGACGTACTGATTTCAGAAAACATTATTGGTGAAGAGATGGACAGGTTGCGGCAAAGCTGCGATGCCGTCTACGAGCCGGAACTATGGAAAGATCCCGATAAGCTGGCGGCCATAATCGGCGATTTCAGAGCCATAATCGTTCGTAACCAAACGCAAGTCACCCGCGAACTGCTGGCGAAGGCATCAAAGCTGGAAGTGATCGGTCGTGCCGGAGTCGGCTTGGACAACGTGGACGTGGGCGCAGCCAATGAGCGCGGCATCGTCGTGGCCTTCACGCCGGAACAGAACACGAATACAGTCGCCGAACTGGCCATTGGGATGATGCTCGGCTTGGCGAGGATGATTCCGGCCGGGAATGCCGACACCAAAGCTGGTGGTTGGAAGCGGCAAAAATTCACGGGTGTTGAAATTCTGGGCAAGACGTTGGGGCTGGTGGGGCTTGGGCGCATTGGCGCTTCGACGGCTGCGAAAGCGCGTGCGCTGGGAATGGACATTATTGCTTACGACCCGTTTGTTGATGGGGAAAGTTTGAAGGCAATGGATTTGCGAGCGCGAATGCTGACGCTGGATGAAGTGCTTGGCCAAAGCGATTTCGTCTCTTGCCATTTGCCTGCGACGGCGGAAACCTCAAAGCTGTTTAGTTACGAAAAATTCTGTTTGATGAAGCCGAGCGCGTTTTTCATCAACACTTCGCGCGGTGAAGTCGTTGACGAAGACGGGCTGCTTCGCGCGTTGCAGGAAAAGAAGATTGCCGGAGCCGCCCTGGATGTCCGCGCCAAAGAACCTCCCGCACCTGGCGCGTTCGATGAACTGGAAAACGTGATTTTGATGCCGCACATCGGTGCGTTTACGCACGAAAGCCAACGCCGCGTGGTCACCGCCATTTGCCGCGATGTGATGGCAGTGTTGAATGGAGAGCCGGCAAAGAATTTTGTGAATTTTAGTAAGCCGAAAAAATAAAACCGCCCACGAAGCCACACAAAGATTCACGAAGATAGGTTTTGTTACGTGTTTCTTTGTGTGACTTCGTGGGCGAAATCCGAGGTCTTTAATGAAGTTATTTCTCGACACCGCAGATGTCACTCAAATTCGTGAAGCCTGGAGTTGGGGCATCGTGGATGGCATCACCACCAACCCGTCGCACGTCGCCAAGACAGGCCGCCGCGCGATGGAGGTTTACGAAGAGATTTTGGGCATTGTGGATTGCCCGGTCAGCCTGGAAACCGTCTCGCTGGACGCGCCCGGCATCATCGAAGAAGGCCGCCAGCTTGCCAAAATGCACAAGAACGTCGTCGTCAAAGTGCCGCTGCTGAAAGAAGGCTTGAAAGCCGTCAAAGCGCTTTCTGCCGAAGGCATCAAGACGAATGTCACGACGACGTTTTCGCCGTTGCAGGCGCTGCTGGCGGCAAAATGCGGCGCGACGTATGTCAGCCCCTTCGTTGGCCGGCTGGATGCCATAGGCCACGACGGAATGGAATTGGTCAGCCAGATCAAAGCAATCAACGACAATTACGGCTTCCGGACCGAAATCATTGTTGCCGCTATTCGCCACCCGAAACACGTGCTGGACGCAGCATTGATCGGCGCAGACATCTGCACGATGTATTTTGAGTTCATGGACATGCTCTACAACCATCCGCTAACTGATATTGTCGTTGACCAGTTTTTGAAAGATTACGGGAAGATCCCGAAGTAGTTATGAAAACTTATCCATTGTATCTGTGCGGCGACTGGCAGGTTTCTTCGCCATTTTCACCCGTCATCAATCCGGCGACGGGCGAAGCGTTGGGACAGGTTTCAACCGTGGATCGCGCTCGCGTGGTTGAAGCAATCAGCGACGCGCACGAAGCGTTCAAATCCTGGCGCATGCTGACCGGCAAAGCGCGCGGAGATTTTTTGCTGGCGATTGCGGCGGAAGTCGAAAAACGCAAAGACGACATCGCGCGAACAATCACGCTGGAAAACGGCAAGCCGCTGGCGCAGAGCTTTGGCGAAGTGGCGATGACCGTTGACCATTTGCGCTGGTTTGCCGAAGAGGCTCGGCGCGCGTATGGGCGCATCATTCCGCATCAAGCCGACGGCAAGCGCAATCTGGTCATCAAATCTCCGATGGGCGTGGTGGGCGCGATCACACCGTGGAATTTTCCGCTTGTGCTGGCAGTGCGAAAGATGGCTCCGGCATTGGCGGCAGGAAATACCTTTGTGCTGAAACCGGCAGAGCAAACGCCCTTGAGCGTGATTGCTTTTGCGGAATGCGTCGCCGCCGCCGGATTGCCAAGAAGCGTCTTTCAGGTTGTGCTCGGCGAAGCTTCGGAAATTGGCAAAGAGTTTTTGGAAAATCCGCTTTGTCGGAAAGTTAGTTTCACTGGTTCGACCGAAGTCGGGTGCTTGCTGATTGCTGGAGCAGCAAACACCGTCAAGCCGCTTTCACTGGAACTCGGCGGCAACGGGCCGGTGTTGGTGTTCGGCGATATTGATTTGAACCGCGCGGTTGAAGGCGCGCTGATCGCCAAGACGCGCAACACGGGGCAATCGTGCATCGCGGCAAATCGAATTTACGTCGAGCGCGGGATTTACGATCAATTCTGCGAAGCCTTCACCGCGAAGATGAAAGCGATGAAGTTCGGCAATGGCTTGGAGCCGGGCGTAGAAATTGGCCCGTTAATCGACGAAGCCGGATTGGCGAAGGCGCTGGCGCATATCGAGAACGCTGTTGCCGGAGGCGCGCGGGTTCTCTGCGGCGGCAAGCGTTCAGGCGACAAAGGCTTTTTCATCGAACCGACTGTGTTGGCTGATGTTCCGAAAGACGCTCTGTGTATGCGGGAAGAAACCTTCGCGCCGGTCGCGGCAATTGCGCCTTTCGACACTGAAGAAGAGGCCATCGAGTTAGCGAACAACTCGATTTACGGCCTCAGCGCGTATGCCTTCACCGGAAATCTGGATCGAGCGTTTCGACTGATGGAACAACTTGAAGCGGGAACGATTGGCATCAACGATGGAGTGCCTTCCACCAGTAATGCTCCGTTTGGTGGTGTAAAACAGAGCGGCTGGGGCAGAGAATTAGGCAGCGAAGGTTTGGACGCTTATTTGGAAACAAAGCACGTTTCGTTGGGGCTACAAATCTGAAAGCGACGAGCGTAAAATCGGCTCCCACCGGAGGAAATCTTATGAGTCAGTACGGCGCTCAACTCAAATCAACCGAAGATACCTTTTACGAGCTTTGTCGGCAGAACCCTGAATTGCGTCTCGAACGCACGGCGAAAGGAGAGGTGATTGTGATGCCACCAACAGGAGGAGAAACTGGGAGTCGCAACGACGAAATCATCCGGCAGCTAAGTAATTGGCGAAAGAGCGATGGCACTGGTAAATCATTTGAATCTTCAACCGGTTACAGATTGCCCAATGGCGCGAATCGTTCGCCCGACGCTTCGTGGATTACGAAAGCGAAGTTGGCGCAATTGACTGTGGAACAGAAAAAAGTGTTTTTGCCGCTGTGCCCGGACTTTGCGATTGAGCTGCGTTCGCCAAGCGACGATCTTGACACAATCAAAGCCAAGATGGACGAATACATCGCCAATGGCTTGCGGCTCGGTTGGTTGATTGATCCCGAAGAAAAAGCCGTGTACGTCTATCGCCCAAATGCCGCGGTTCAAAAGCTGGATAGTGTCAGCGAAGTTTCTGGCGATCCTGAACTTCCAGGGTTCGTTTTGGATTTACGCGAGGTTTGGGAGCCGCAACTATAACCTTCTTCAAGCCGACCGTTGATACGCGCGAAACGCCCGGGTAGCCAGCGCAGCACAGAAAATCGCAAACACCAGCAAAGCTCCAATCCGCAGCAGCACAAAACTCCAATCCGCATTTCCATTCAATGCAGCCCGTGCAGCTTCGACGCTCCAATTGACGGGGTTGTAGCGCGACACCGACCGAATCCAATCCGGCATTACCGCCGAAGCCATAAAGACCGGCGACAGAAACGTCAGCGGCATCAAAATAAAGTTTGATGCGCCGATGACCGATTCCTGTTTGCGAATAAGCAATGCCAGTGCGTTCGAAAGCGCTGCGAAGGGAGCGGCCAAGAGCATTCCGCAAAACAGCAGCACGATGATTCCCAGGATTCCTCCCGCAAAGCGCGCTCCGGTCAGAAAGCCAAGCCCGATCAAAATCAATGACTGAACGGTGCTGACCACGGCCATCGAGATGATTCGACCGGTGATGATAGCCGCGCGATTCATTGGCGAAACCAGCAGCCGATCCATCACGCCCTGATTCAATTCCATGATCATGCCCATTCCGTTCCAGCCTCCTGCAAACAACGCAGACATAATGACCACGCCCGGCGTAACGAAGCTGATGTAGGAATTGGAATTGAAGCCCGGCAGTTCGACGACTCGTTTGAACAACTGGCCATACAGCAACAGCCAGATGATTGGCTGCACCAGCGAAATGACGATCCACCAGGGTTGGCGCGACAGGTTTCGCAATAGCCGCTCTGCCATCAACAGTGAGTGAGTTATGAAATTCATCGTGCTCCTTTCAGGCCTTTCTGGTTGCCTTTTTCGGCTTCGCTGAAGGTGCGGCC
>CAYLJQ010000575.1:0-4750 GCA_964383955.1 uncultured Heliomicrobium sp.
GTCATTACCATCGCCACCGGCTGCTGGCGAGGTTCGGCCAAGATGAAGCTGGCCGCCGCCGGAATCGAGCTTGATCGTTTTCCCGGCGGATTCGCCGAAGACGCTCGCCCGCGCGAAGGCATTGTCCAAGCTGCCATTGATCGCGCTCGGCAACATTACGGCATCAATCAATTTGCCAAGGTCGTTTCGGTCGGCGATGGTTTATGGGATGTGCGAACGGCTGCGAATCTGGATTTGGATTTCGTGGGCATCGCCAGCGGCGAGCGCGCAGAGCGGTTGACCGAAGCCGGAGCGCGACACATTGTCGGCGATTATCAAAACTTGAATGGATTTTTTGAGTTCCTGAATATGGCCGAGAAACCAATTATGAAATGACCTCAACCGCAGAGGCGCGGAGAACGCAGAGGTCTCGCAGAGAAATACTCTGCGTTGACTTTGCGAACTCTGCGCCTCTGCGGTGAGAAAGCCTCGCCATCTCAATTTTGGAGAAATGACATGGATGAACTTCTTTCTTACCGCTCGCAGTTTCCGATTCTGGAAACGTCGCTGTACCTGATCAATCATTCGCTTGGAGCGATGCCGCGAAAAACATACGACCGGATGCACGATTACGCTGAAGCTTGGGCGACGCGAGGCATTCGCGCTTGGGCAGAAGGTTGGTGGGAAATGCCGCTGACCGTCGGCGACAAGGTCGCTCGTATTATCGGAGCGGCTCCGGGTTCGGTCGTCATGCACCAGAATGTTTCGATTTGTCAGGCGATCATCCTGTCGTGTTTTGATCTTTCGCAAAAGCGAAACAAGATCGTGTACGAAGCGATGAACTTTCCTTCAGTAATGTACGTGTACGACGCGCACGCAGAAGGGGCAGGGGCGACAGTCGTTCGCGTTCCCAGCGACGACGGCATCACCGTGGACACGCAGCGAATGGTGGACGCGATTGACGAAGAAACCTTGCTGGTGCCGATGTCGCACGTGCTGTTCAAAAGCGCCTACATTCAGGACGCCAAAGCCATCATCGAAAAAGCGCACGCGGTAGGCGCAATGGTCGTGCTGGACACATATCAATCAGCCGGAACCGTTCCGTTTAGCGTGACGGAACTCGGCGTGGATTTCGCCACTGGCGGTTCGGTCAAATGGTTGTTGGGTGGTCCCGGAGCCGGTTACTTGTACATTCGGCCTGATTTGCGCGAAAGCCTGAAGCCGAAAATCACCGGCTGGGCGGCGCATCAATCGCCGTTCGCGTTTGAACCGGAAATGACCTACGCCGAAGACGCGCATCGTTTTCTGCATGGTTCGCCTGCGATTCCGACGCTGTACGCCGCCGAAAGCGGTTACGACCTGATCAACGAAATCGGCGTCGAACGAATTCGGGAAAAATCGCTTCGACAAACTTCCCGGTTGATTGAACTTGCCGGGGAACACGGCTGGCGGGTGAATTCGCCATTGAAGGCTGAACAGCGCGGCGGCTCAGTGATTTTTGACGTGCCGCACGCCGGAGAAGTCGTTCGTGAATTGGCCAATCGCGACGTGCTGGTGGATTATCGGCCTGGCGCAGGCATTCGCATTGGCCCGCACTTTTTCACTACGGACGAAGAAGTCGAAACCGTTGCCGCGGAAATCAAATCCATTCTTGAGACTCGGAGCTACGAAAAACATCTGGCAGCCAACGGTGCAAAGTTTTGATCTAATCCGAACCACATATCAATGAATGCAAGGGAAAGAAACCACGGATGAACGCTGATCAACACGGATAAACACAGATCAAGCTTTAGATTATCGGTGCTTATCTGTGTGAATCAGTGTTCATCCGTGGTTAGTTCTTTATGTCTGGGGGAGTTGGGGTTGCGATTGGCTCTGGCACGCCGGAAGTAATTCGCATGTAATACTTCCCAGAGGATTCACCTTCCGGCCCGAAGGTGAACATGACGTAACCTCTGGCTTCGTCAATTGCCTGGTAAACATAATCGTGTCCCCAGGGATCAACAGAATAATCCGATTCAATGTATGGGGCGTGCCATTTATCCAGCCCAGCCGGACGTTTGAGCAACGCGCCAAGTCCTTCTTGGACAGTCGGATAGCGTCCAAGGTCAGAACGAAAATCTTCAAACGCTTTGGTGTAAAGATCAAAATCTTTTTTGGCCATGGCTTCGCGTTGCTGTTTGGGAGCATCCGTCTTTTTACGTTGGGGGGACCGTCCAAACATCCAGATTGAAGCCATGAACGCAACACATCCAATCAAAGCCGCAATGATCAACCGTTTGCTGCGGCGTTCGTGCTTCAATCTGGCTTCGCGGTATTCGGGGACGAAAACGACTGTTTTATCCGGCTCACGGGTTGAATGCATCTCGTTCACAACATCCGCCAACGCGCCTGTCCGTTGGTGATCCGCGCCTGGAATCGGAGCGGAACAAGCCACGCAAACTCGCCTTTTGGGCAAAAGCACTGCGCCACATTCCTGACATCGTCTTACCGGGGTTTCAGTCATAAATTCCCTGTTGAGATTTTGTTCAATCACATCTTTAGACGGCTGAAACCGGCTCTCAATGACAAAAATTCCGTCCATCACCAAAACATCACCAAAACCTCATGAATGGAATCGGCCATCTGCATAGAATTCAAATCGTTGAGGCACCATAATTAAGACGCTCAAGTGGCCAAAGCTTCCGGCACTTGGGCGTCATCTTTTTATCGGAAGGCTTTATTCATAAACCACTGAAACCGGAGAGAGTTATGAGATTTACACGTCAAACTTTGATCATCATTTTGCTGGCCGTCACCTTACTTTGCACAGTGCGGCTGGTTGGCAATCACTCGGCATCGGCTCAAACGGGAATCGCCGCGATATATTTTGAGGAATTGATCCAGCAAAGTCTGAAGGAGAAAAAAGGGCTGACCTTTTATATCAAAGGCCAAACCATCGGCGGAGTTGTCACCAAGGTGACCGGCCCCGGAGCCGTGGAAGTCCGCAATCAAACCTATAGCCGCATTGTGATCCGCTTGGACGAAGTGGATGCGGTGGCAATCAATTGAACAAGTTTATTGACTTTTAGCAGTCCCCAGCCATGTTCCTATCCAGGAACTTTTTTTGAGCGGCGAGACCAATCTCGCCGCTCTTTCATTTGGCTTCACTTTCCGCCACAGCCGATCCTGTGATACATCCTGTGCAGACTTCATTCAAAAGAAAGGGACTTATGAAGACGATTCGCATTGCCAACGGACAAGGGTATTGGGGCGACTGGCTGGAAGCGCCGATTCATTTGGTCGAACGCGGCCCAATTGATTACCTGACGCTGGACTATCTGGCGGAAATTACGATGTCCATCATGCAGAAAATGCGCGCGCGCGATCCGCAAGCTGGGTATGCGCGGGACTTTCTGCAGGTCGTCGCGCGCGTGTTGCCCAAATGCCTGGATCAAAACATCAAGATTGTCGCGAATGCAGGCGGCGTGAATCCTCAAGCTTGTGTTGCCGGTTTGGCCGAAGTCGTCAAAAAGTTGGGATTGTCCGGAAAGGTCAAAGTCGGCGTCGTCGCAGGCGATGACATTATGGATCGGCTGGATGAGTTCATTGGTAAAGGCATCGGCTTGGAAAATATGGAAACCGGCGAACCGCTTTCCATGGTTCGTGATCGTGCGGCCAGCGCCAATGTGTATTTTGGAGCCGCGCCAATTGCCGAAGCGTTGGCGGCTGGCGCTCAGATTGTCGTTACAGGTCGCTGCACGGATACGGGCTTGACGCTTGGCCCCATGATTCATGAATTCGGCTGGAAGCTGGATGACTGGAATCATCTTTCCGCCGGAACCATCGCAGGTCACATCATCGAATGCGGCGCACAAGCCACTGGCGGAAACCATCAAGTGGACTGGCAAACGATTCCTGATTTCTGGAACATCGGCTATCCAATTGTCGAAGCCAGCGAAGACGGCAGCTTCGTTGTCACCAAACATGCCAACACTGGTGGCCGCGTCAGTCTCGCCACCGTCACCGAACAACTGATGTATGAAATGGGCGATCCGCAGAATTACATCACGCCGGATTGCATTGCCGATTTCACTTCGATCAATTTGGCAGCCGATGGCGAAAATCGAGTTCGCGTTTCCGGCATCACCGGAAAACCGGCGACCGACAGTTACAAAGTTTCGATCAGTTTTGCCGACGGATTCAAAGCTGCCGGTGGATTGATTTACGCCTGGCCGGATGCCTACCAAAAAGCCAAAGTCGCGGACTTCACCTTGCGAAAACGGCTGGAATCCATCGGGCTGAAGTTCGACGAAATGTTGTCGCAATACATCGGCGTCAACGCCACACATGAAGGCCTGGGCGGCGAACCTTCGCCGGATATTGCCGAAGTGATGTTGCGCGTCGGAGTTCGCTCAAAAGACAAAAACGCAGTTGATCGCTTTACCAAAGAAATTGCGCCGCTCGCGCTTTCAGGGCCGCCAACGGTGACGGGCTTCGGTGGAGGCCGACCAAAAGTTGAAGAAGTGGTCGCTTATTGGCCTGCATTGATTCCGAAGTCTGCGGTCACACCAACAGTCGAAATCATCACAATTTAGCTGTTCGTTTATTACCCGCGGCGAACTATTTTGACCACAATTGGTTCGCCGCTTTTTCTTTTTTGCCAAACAGATTATTCCGGTGACTCGCCCCTTGCCTCTGTCGTCCTAAAAACCAGCAGGCGCTTCCCCTTAAGCACAATGGCATTGAATTAACGACAACATTTTTGTAGACAATAACTTATGAAAAAGAA
>CAYLJQ010000576.1:0-4738 GCA_964383955.1 uncultured Heliomicrobium sp.
GCGATCAATGCGCACAAGGCTCCGGCGCCAAAAAATGATTTCATGGGTATCTCTCCTGAAGTTTCGAGTTTTCGATTGGTAACGAAGGTTTGCGAAGCGGCTGGATTTTCAAGCGTGCGGCTGAGTTCGTCAACATCACTGAAGACGAAAAGAGCGCGGCGATCATTTGGCCGCCGCGCTCAAGTTTATTCCAAGAATGTTACGGAAGTTTCAGCGGCTTTTGCCAGCGCTGGCTTTAGCCCGCTTTGGCGCTGCCGTTCGTTTGGTTGTCGCTGATTGCGTTGATGCCTTTCCATTGGCTTTCCCGCGTGCAGAAGCCGTTTTGGTCTCTGCGCTGCTGCGTGCAGTGGCTTCCGCCTGACTCTTGCGCGCAGTAACTTGTTTTTCACTGCTATCGGTAGCGGCTTTCTTCGTGCTTTTCGTGCTTCGCGCGAGTGTAGTTTTTTTAGCGGACTGCCGCTTTGCTGTAGTGGCAACCTGTTTCACGCTTTTTCGTGCGGTGGATGGTTTTTCATCTTTTTTCGCGTTGGCGCTTTTCGCAATGCTGGTTTTGCCTTTGGAAGTTTTCTGAGCTGGGACGCGCACTTTCGGTTTATGGGTCTGTCGCGTTGGGGATTCAGCGTTTTCCATCAGGTCATTGTCTTTCGCGGTTTCGGAATCTCTTCCTGCTTGTTCTCTGTCGCGTTTTTCAACAGGGTGTTCTTCCGTAGAAGTTCCGTCGGCCTGTGGCACAGATTCCCCGTGTTTTGCCAACAAATGGCGAATACGTTCTGCCTTGGCCTTATCCGGTGGCAGGTCTGACATATCCTCTGGCGCGCCCGCCCAATTTCCATGTTCGTGCTGTTGTTCCGAAACAGCGCCCTGATTTTGATGAAACTCAAAAGGATTCATTTGGCCGCCACGAATCTTGTAGCGGTCTATATTTCTGGTCGGATCTTTTGACATAGCTTCTCCTTGGTTGATGGTTGACGTTTCGGGCAGAACGCGATTAGGCATTCTCTTCTCCTGATTCTTCGCCGATCTGATCAGCCCCTTGCGTCAAGGTTTCTTTTCTGTTGTTTCTGGGCGCGTTACGTTCTTCAGGATTTCGTGTGACTTATTGCCGAATGCGCCGGGCTTCGGCTGAGTCGCTGGCATCGGCTGTGTGCTGTGCTGCGTATTCGCCTGTTTTTCTGAGGATGACGCCACGCCTGTTTTCTTTGAAGTTTGTTGGCTCATATTTCCTCCTGGAATTTTTGGTAGATAAAGTTTCCATTTCTGTCGTCAGCTCTTATCTGATGGACAATGGTCTACTCAATTCCAGAATCCAAGCGTGATTCATTTATTTGCTCAACGTCTTCGTTACGGGATTTCCTTTCGCCAACAGAGGCCGTGCCATCTGGTAAAGCGCCGGGCTTGAGATCGTTTTGTTTGCTTTGATCCGTTTGATCCGAGGGCGGTTTGAAATTGTCTTGCACCTGATTTCCATGTCCGGCACCCACAGCATCTGGATTTGGCGACGCGCCTTGTCCAGTAGCAGGCGTTTCTGTTTTGGTTTTTGATCCAGGTTGTCTGCTCCCTAAATTGAGTTTTAAATCCGGTGGAATCGCGCCAGTGGTCTGATCCGTTTTCTGGGTTTTAGTGTTTCTTTTACTCATCCTATTATCTCCTTCTGATTTAGCCAGAAGCGCAAAACAGCAGCTTCCAGCTTTCCAAAGCAGTCTTTGGCAACCTGCTTATAGAAATGATCAATCGTTGGAAAGTAAAAGGTGCAATTCCGGTGCCGGGAAGGAAATTGCTTCGATGGAGTTTTTATGTAGGAAAGCGGGTAAAACGGTTATTTCAAAGGCTGAAGGGGAGCTAAATACTGATAGCTTGTGTGAGGAATTCATACGACTGAAGTGGATTCATGCAATCATCTTCAGTCGTATGGATTAACCTGAAAACATTCCTGTGAGCGCGAGATTAACAATTGCTCTGATTGGGTCAGCCAAGTTTGTAAATGCGCTCTGCGTTTTCCTTAAACAGTTTTCTGCGATTTTCCTCGCTGGCGTCTTTTACTAGAAAATTCAGCGCGTCAAACCACTTTCGGTAGCTTGCCGCCAAAGTGCAGACCGGCCAGTCGCTGCCGAACATTACGCGGTCCCAACCGAAGCTGCCGATGATGTGGTCCACCGCCGGGCGCAAATCTTCCACGGTCCAGTTTTCGGTGTCTGTGTTGACGACAATGCCCGAAACTTTGCTGACGACATTTGGCAAATCGGCGAGTTCTGCGATTCGTTCACGCCAGGCAACATAGTTTTGATGTTTGATGTCCGGGTTTCCGCAATGATCCAGGATGAAGCTGACATTCGGGCATTCTTTGACAAGTCGAATTGCCAGGGGCAATTGATGGTCGCGAACGCAGATGTCGAATGACAAATTGAATTCCGCCAGGGAACGAATGTTTTCCGTAAACGTCGTCGTCGTTGAAAGTTCATCCGGTTCCGATTGCAACAATCGCCGAATGCCTTTCAGGTTTGGATGACTGGCAAAGGTTTGAATGTAGGCCCGAAAGTTGTCGTATTCAGGTCTGGCTGCGGCCACCACGCCGGAAAGCGGATTATCGTCGCGTTCGCTCAATTCCAAAATGTAGCGGGTTTCATCAGGGATAGACGTTTCATCAATGTCGGCTTCGACGTGAACGGTTTTGACGATTTCGATTCCTGCCGTGGCTTCCAGATAATCGCTCATGCGAAAACTGCGATTCAGCTTCGGTTGGTTTGCCGTCCAGGAGTATGGCAGTTGGTCCAAATCCCACAGGTGCTGATGTGTGTCAACGATTTGCATTGCAGATACCCCCAAAGAACTTCGGGCGGCTGAAGAGACTCCAGCCGCCCAATTGAGTTGAAAGTTCGTCTACGGTTTCCTTGAAGCTTATTTGCCGCCGGGCCGCGAAGTTGCTGAGTTGCGCTTCCAGGCCCGTTGAGCCAGATCTGCCGCATTCGGCATTTCACTGACGCCTTTTTGCAGAATGGTATCCCAGTCGCCGACGCCCTGTTGAGCGCGGTCGGATCCGTAAGCGGCAGTCAACACCTCATAGCGGAGTTGACGATGCAGCCACTTCGCATTTTCTTCAACGGCGGCAGCCGTCACTCCGTATTCCGGATTGTCGCGGTAAAACTTAGTCAGGAATTCTTTCTGCGCTTTCAGAATGTCGTCGGTGATTACGAATTCCGTCGGTTTCAATTTGTGGTCGTATTCCAAACCATTGACCTTGAAATTTGGCGCGATGGAAATTTGTCCCGCGACCAGGTCTCTGGCAAAAAGGAAAATTCCGTGACTTAACCGAACTTGCGCCGGGGTCATGTATTCGGAACTCTCAAGCTTTACATCTGGTTCAATACCGCCTCCGCCATAAACCGTGCGGCCAAGATCGGTTTGACGCTCATCGGAACGTTTTGGCGGAGTTGCTGTATCACCACCGGAATTCCGGCGAGTGTAGTATTCAAACATGGAACCGTTTGAATAATCGCGTTGAATCAATCGCCCGCTTGGGGTGTAGTAATGCGCGATGGTCAGAATCAACCCTCCGCTGTTTACGAGCGGGAAAATTCGTTGCACCAAACCTTTTCCAAAACTCTGTTCGCCGATAACCAAGCCTCGGTCGTGATCCTGTATTGCGCCCGCGACGATTTCAGAAGCTGATGCCGTTTGGCGATCAACCAGCACAACCAACGGGAAGTTTTCCGAAGCGCCGATTCGGACGAAATATTCTTCGTCAAACCCAAGAGAGGGGCGGCCTTTTTGCGTTACGATCTTTTGACCGCGCTGCAACAATTGATCGCAAACGCGCACGCCCTGATCCAGGTAACCGCCTCCATTGCCGCGCAAATCCAGAATAAAGCTTTCAGCGCCTTGTTCGCGCAAGTTCGCCAATGCCATCGTCAGTTCACGGCTGGTTGTGGATTGGAATCCAGCAGTCATTCCAATATAGCCAATGCCTGGGCGAACCATGTACACAACTGGAATTGATGGGCGGGGAATGCCATCGCGAGTGATGGTCATTTTAATCGGATCAGCTACGCCTAATCGCTTGACCGAGACAGTGATTTGAGTGCCACGGTCGCCAAGCAGCATTTGGCGTACTTTATCGGAACTCCAGGTCGAAGTGTCCTTGTCATCCACTCCGACAATCTGGTCGCCGTAACGCAGGCCAGCTTTGGATGCCGGGCTTCCCTTGAATGGTTCCAACACATACGTCACTTTGTGGCGAGTGCCGATCATCGCTCCAATGCCAAAGTATTGATTGTGCTGTTTCTCGTTGAACTCTTTGAAGGATTTGGGATCCAGGTAATCCGAGTGCGGGTCAAGAGTTTTCAGCATTCCGCTGATTGCGTACTTGCTCAGGGTTTCTTCGTCTGCATCGGCAAAATGGTATTTGCCAATAATTTCAGCAGCTTTCTTGTAGTCGTCGGAAATCCGGCGCGCCATTGAGCCTTCTTGGGCTTTGACCAAACTGGGCACAATCAGGGCCGCGCATATTGCCAGCGCCAATAAACCGGAGAGCGAAAATTTCTTGAGTACGTTTTTCACCGATAACTCCTTTGAAGTTGTGTCCAACCTTCCAGTGATCTCAAATCCAGTTTGAGACGGATAACCCATAGTAACCACAGAAAATTGATAGTCAAGCAAGGTGCTGGTCAATAGATGGTTTTCTCCCGTCTTAGCTTCAAGCTTTGCCCACAATCTTCGTTCCTTGTTGAGTGGCATCCACGAA
>CAYLJQ010000577.1:0-4735 GCA_964383955.1 uncultured Heliomicrobium sp.
CTGTTAATAAACTGTTACAAATTCATATTTTTCAACTACATACGCCGCACTGCTTCAACAGTGGCACATTATTTGACATTGTTACCTATATTTACAGCACAATTTTAATATACAAACCAAACAATGAAAAAACTGCTTTCAGCATTCTTTCTACTTTGTGTGGGCCTGGTGCCCGGGTTTTCACAAAGCAACACGGGGCGCCTGATAGGCACTATCTCAAGCCCGGATGGGGTTGTCGCCGGCGCAACAATCTCGATTATAGATAATCAGACCCGCAAGGAGAGAACCCTCACGTCTTCTCCCGATGGGACATTTGCTTTGCCACAATTGGACGTCGGAACTTATACGGTTAAAGTCACCACTACTGGGTTTAAGACTTACACTGCCAATGACGTGAAAATTGATGTGGGACGAGAGTACTCCCTCAACATCACGTTGGAAGTCGGTAATGTTCAAGAGTCTGTGACTGTGACGGCGGGAGCTGACGTGGTGAATTCAACCACCGGCGAATTGAGCAATACCGTTAGTTCGCGGCAAATTTTGGAACTCCCTCTCAATGGACGAAATCCGCTTTCGTTGGCTGGGTTGCAGCCAGGAGCCGCTCCGAACCGTGGTAATGGCAGCGACATCATCAACGGTGGCCGTACCTCTTCGACGAACTTCGTTCGCGACGGAATCAACGTCCAGGACATTTTTATTCGAAATGGTTTTGTGCCTGACACCCCGACCGTTGACAACACCGGTGAATTTACGGTTGTGACGCAAAATGCCGGCGCGGAAGTCGGTTATGGTTCTTCACAAATTCAATTGGTGACACCGCGTGGTGGCCAGGATTTTCACGGTGCCCTTTGGCTCTACAACCGCAATTCCAAGTTCACTGCGAATAACTTTTTCAGCAATGCTGCTGGACGTTACGTTGCAACTGATGCTGCCGTGGTTCAAGGGCGTGCTCAAGTCGGTGATTTGCGCCAGCCGCGCGCATTCCTGAATCGCAATCAGTTTGGCGGCAAAGTCAGTGGCCCGATGCCGTTGCCTCGCTTTGGCGAAGGCGGAAATGCTTTAATCAAGGACAAAGCATTTTTCTTTTTCTCCTACGAAAAATACATCCTCCGTCAGCAAACTTCCAAAACAACGACCATCTTTTTGCCAAACGCGCGCAATGGGATTTTCTCCTATCGTCCGACGGGCACCCCTGCCGCAGGCCAGTGCATCACCTTCGCGAACGGTGTTTGTACGGTTAATGTGCTGAGCGGAGCAGGTCTGACAGGAGCAATCCCCGCAAGTTCGCAGGGAGTTTTGCCGCTGGATCAATTGATCCAGAGCCGCTTTATCAGCTTGGTGCCGACCGTTGGAAACCGCAGCGATCTGGGTGACGGACTGAACACGACGGGTTTTGCCTTCAATCAATCCGACCCTGAAGACCGTAAAGAATTCACTTCGCGCGTTGACGTGCAGGTGAACGAAAAGAACTCGGTCAGAGGCGTCTATCGCTTCAACCGGACGGTTGACGCGCGCACGGATATTGATGGCAGCTTTAATCAGACCGCTCTGGCCAACACAAACTCACCTGTTAAGTTTGGTTCGTTTGGCTGGGTGACGAGTGCAAACCGATTCACGAATGACGTGATCGGCGGATTCCAATTGGCAGATGTTGCGTTTATTAACAATGTGCTGCCAGCGCAGCCTTTCTTGCTGAACGGTTTGGGATTGGTCACGAATCCCGAAGTGAATTTCCGTGATCAAGGCCGAGATACTCGCACGATCACAATTGGCGACAACGCGAATTTTATTTCCGGCCAGCATTCGATCCGTTTCGGCGGTGACATGCAACGGTTCAAAGTGCGCGCCTTCAACCAGGCCAGTGTTGGCATTCCGACATTTGCGCTAGCCGGCACCGGAAACGCGAATACGCCGCGTTTGCCTGCAAGCTTGTTCCCAGGCGGAATCAGCCTGGCAGATCAAAACAATGCTGATGCTCTGCGGTATTTGATGGGCGGCATCGTCGGTGCAGGCTCCATTGCCGCGAATGTGACCAGCCGAAATGCGACGGGCTATACGCCGGGCGCAGCGCTTGATCGCAACCTGGCCTACAACACCTATTCTTTGTATGCCGGTGACCAATGGCGCATCAAGCCGCAATTCACTTTGAATTATGGCGTGCGTTGGGAGTATTACACGCCGCTGAAAACTCTGGATGGTTTGTATCTGGAACCGGTGTTGAGCCAGGACGCTGTTGGAAGCGTTCTTAGCCCGACTGGTATCTATGATTTTGTCGGACGCAACTCCGGCAAAGAAGGCGAATTCGTCAAACCGGACAAAGATAACTTCAGTCCGAATGTCAGCTTCGCCTATACGCCGAACTTCAAGAACAAATTGTTGGGCTCTGCATTTGGTGATGGACGCACAGTATTCCGTGGTGGCGTCCGTTTGAGCTACGTCAATGACGAGTATATTCGTTCAATTGATAATGCTGTCAGCCAGAACGCAGGCCTTTCAGTAACGGCAGCCGCAGTGCAAAACATCAATGGCGTGGATACTTCCTCGCTGAATGCACGTTTTAACGCATTGCCAACAATCAACCCGCCGCCTTTCACGACAATTCCGCGCACATTTGCCCAGAACAACACTGCCGCATTCGGCTTGTTCGGCACTGTTTTCGGAGTAGACCCGAACCTGCAGGTTTCACGTCAGTACGAATACAACTTCGGTATTCAGCGTGAAATCGGATTCCAGACAGCGCTCGAAGTTCGCTATGTTGGCGCTTTCAGCAACCAACTGGCGCGAACGATTGACTACAACCAGATTGACATTCGCAGCAATGGCTTCCTGGCGGATTTCAATCGTGCGCTGCAAAACCGCGCTGTTTCAGGAAACATTGCGGGCAACGCGGCATGTCTGGCAGCAGGTACTTGCCAGGCGCTAACTGTTATTCCAAATCTGGCTGCTGCTGGTCAAAACACAGTTGCAAGCCAGGTGACATTGGGCACACCCGCCGATACAGCGTTGTCCTTGGTGCAGGCTGGCACAACCGGAACGGTCAAGTTCCTGCCAAACCCAAGCTCGGGCGTCGTCAACCTGGTGGTCAATGCAGGCCGTATGCGCTACAACGCACTGCAAACGGAACTGCGTCGCCGTTTTGCGGCAGGGCTTTATTTTCAGGCGAACTATACATTCCAGAAAATTCTGACCGACGTGGCTGATGACGGTATCAATCAGTCGCGTGTCGCTCCTTACTTTGACAATCAGAATCCACGGTTGGATTACGCGCGCGCGTCTTATGACACGGCGCAGTTTTTCAACTTCAACGGAATTTATGAGTTGCCGATTGGCAAGGGCAGATATTTCTTGAACCGTGGTGGCATCGTGGATCAGATTTTGGGTGGCTGGCAGTTGACCTCCATCCTGCAAATCTCAACGGGTGCGCCGCTTTCCTTCCTGGATGCACGCGGTACGCTCAATCGCGCAGGCCGTTCTGCCAACCAAACGGCGAACTCCTCACTGACAAAAGAGCAAATTAAAGACTTGATTGGCTACCGCAATACGCCACAAGGCCTTTATTACATTGATCCGTCGGTGATTTCTCCCACCACAGGCCGTGCGGCCAATGGTTTCGGTTCAACGCCGTTTTCCGGCCAGGTCTTTTTCAACGTGAATCCGGGACAAACCGGCAATGTGGAAAGACTTTTCATCAATGGACCACGGTTCTGGAACTGGGATGCTTCGATCATGAAGAACTTCCGTATTACGGAAACGGCCCGCTTCCAATTCCGCGCAGAAGCTTTCAACGTGACGAATTCAACGCGATTCGGCTCGCCAAGCCTTAATATCAATAGTGCCACCTTCGGCAGACTGACAAGCGCGGCCGCGCCGCGTGTGATTCAGTTTGTCGGACGCCTCGAATTCTAATTCGTAGCCAAAATGGAATAAGCACTTTGAAGGGAGCAGCCAAAAGCTGCTCCCTTTGTTTTTGTGTGCTTTGTATATCAACAGATAAAATCATCTTGACGGCCTAACTCTACCTATATAGACTTAGGCACATGCAACGCAATAGACCACCTTCAGAACAAACGACGACCGTATTACTGGCCTTGGCGCAAAACCCTACGGACTGGCACTACGGTTATGACCTTTGCCAGCAGACGGGTCTCAAGGCTGGCTCGATGTATCCCATCCTGATGCGACTGGCAGATCGCGGCTTGCTGGAAACGTCGTGGGAAACCGAAATTCCTGTAGGCCGTCCACCACGCCATTTGTATCGCCTGACTGAGTCTGGTTTGGAGTTGGTAAATGAGCTTGCCGCTCCACAAGCACAGGCTACGAAGGCGAAACGCGTGCGATTGCGGCCCAGAACGGAGGGGGCGGGATGAGCAACAACGGACTCTTCGATATTGGAATCGTCAGCTTTGTGTTCGCGCCGCTGATGTTCACGATTCTTCTTCTGCTTTGTTTTTGGTGGAATCGGATTAAAAGCAGCCGTGCAACCTTGCCAACGATGGACACGCCAGGTTTGGCACTAACCGCTGTCGTGCGCTGGATGCCTGAAGACAGCCGTGATTGGGGCAAGGCAATGATGGGTGAACTTGGGCAAGTTCATGGTTTGCGCGCGCGCTGGGGATTTATGCTGGGTTGCATACGCGTTGCACTGTTTCCTCCGCGCCGCAGCGAATTGGTTCAGCAGTGTTTGGCAGATCGAAACCCGGTCTGCGGCATGCTGGCCATTCTATTGCCTCCACTC
>CAYLJQ010000578.1:0-4726 GCA_964383955.1 uncultured Heliomicrobium sp.
TCAATCGCTGCGGCAATGATCCGAAGCTTTACCATTCCGGACGGAGCTCGATTTTCGATCCCAGCGGAAAGCTGCTGGCAGACGCGGGAAGCGAGGAAGGCTGGATCGAAGCTGAAGTAAGTCTGAAATCATTGCTCGATTTTCGCGGCCAATTACCATTTCTTGAGGATGTACGGCCGGATTTCGTAAAAAACTGAATAGAATCACAGCAAGAATTCTCATCCAAACCTTGCAAAAGAAGGGCATCACTCACATACTCCGCCTGCTTTTGAACTTGTTTCGCCTCAATTTTCAAACAAGTTCCCCAGATTTTGCGAACAGACTTTCTAAAACAATCAAAATCTTTTTTTGACGATGAACTCGGTCGTCTGACTAAGGGCTGAAGCCCTTCCACTTTAGGCTGGAGCCCACCATAAATTTCTGCGCGGGGAGTTTATTCTGGCAAGCCACTGGCTGGCCCCGTTCATCCGGAGAACATTTACCATGCAAACTACACACACAAACAAAGTTAAGGCTATCCTGCTGACAGTCACGATGGTTTTATCGGCTGGGCTGGTATTTGCCTTTGCGCCGATGAAGCCAGTTGCGGCTGCTCGCCAGGCTTTGTCGGCTCGCATCAATGCCAGTCAGACAGCCAAAAAAATCTTTTCTCTTGCGCCGGCATCAGTGCGCCGCGCCATTGAACCGGCGACAGCACAACCGAAGGCCGCAAAGGCCGCCGTTGTCACCGCCGCCGATATGATGGTTGCGCCGGTCACCATCACCAAAGATGCCAGCCCTGCTTCCGGCAGTGCCGTTGGGCCAGGGCAAGTCATTGCCTACACCATTCAGGCCACCAATGGCGCAAGCAGCGACACGACAGTTGGCGCTGGCGGATTCGTTAGTGTTATTGACACAGCGCCAACCGGTACGCTCTTCACAAACGCTACCGTGCAACAGCAACCGCAGTTTGGCAGCGCTTGGTCCTGCACCATCCTTGGGGGTGGTACGTCAATTCAGTGCGTTGCTGGCGACGGTGCGGGCGCGGGCGTTGACACATTCACAACTCAGGAATTTGTAAGGATCAGGGCCGAGGCAACGGTGCAACCCGGTGTGGCGAACGGCACCGTTCTGACCAACACGGCTACTTATCAGTTTAACAACAATGGTGACGGCACCGTGGAAGGGACTGCGACTTCCAACGCTGTCACACATGTCGTCAGCCCAAGCGCCGATCTATCAATCACAAAAGAAGCCCTGACTGTCGCTGGCGGCGTCTTTGGCGCGGCGGTGACCGCAGGTGGTAACGTCGCCTCTGGTTTCGGCATCGGTTCTGTCGGTTTGGGTGAAATCGAATATACGCTCACGTACCGTAACAACGGATTGGCTGACGCGTTCAACGTCCACATTCGTGACGTGATTCCGGCGGGCACATTGCTTGACCCGACCTTCCTGCCGATTGGGGTAGTGGTAACGCCGGCGGCGGGTCCGGGGTTGACGTGTCAGATTCTGCCAACGCTGAACACGTACCAGCTCGACTGTACGCCGAACACTGCCAATGGCGTACTGCCTGCGGGCGCAAATGGAACCATCCAGTTTTCCGTGCGCGTGCCTGAAAACATCCTGGAAGGCGCGGTGGTCAAGAACGTTGCGACCATCAATTCGGAAGGTATGGGCACGACGCCTGCCACACCTGATCCGAATGGTGGCAATAACACTTCGGGCGAAACGCAAAATATCGTTCGCGCCAGCGCTGATCTCTCCATTACAAAAGTGACCAGCAATCCAACCCCTGTGGCGGGCGGAGCAGCGTTCTCTTATACGCTGACCGTCACTAACAATGGAGCAAGCGACGCGCAAAACGTGGTAGTGACCGATCCGTTGCCGCAAGGGGCGAATTTTATTTCGGCATCAAGTAATGACAACAGCTATTCTTGCAGCAATAGCAACGGCACAGTGACATGCACGAAAGCGGTGGTCATTGCGCCAGCCGTCAACGCTCCTCCGATTATCCCGCCGCGAACTGGCAGCAATACATCCACCATTTTGATTGTCGCGCAGTATGCGGCCAATTTGGCATCGGGCGTGCGCACGAACACAGCTATTGTGACTTCTGGCACGCAAGATCCGGTACCGGCGAATAATTCAGCATCGGTTCAACAAAACATCGTAGTTGACGCACCGCTTTCAATCACAAAGGCTGGCCCAGCGTCACTTTGCCCTGGCCAGATTTATACGTACCACATCACCGTCAATAACGGCGGGTCCAGCAACGCGCTAAATGCAACCATTTCGGACCCACTCCCCGCGAACACTACGTTTCTAAATCAAACAGGAACCGGTCCATTCCAACACGGTTGTTCGCACAATGGTGGCACCCCCGGAACGGTAACTTGCTCTGCGGTGGATATCCCATCCGGCCTAAGCACCCTGGACATCACAGTGCAGCTTTCGCCGAATGCCCCTTCCGGCCCATTGGCAAACACCGCGACGATCACCACTGCCGGAACCGGCACGATTGCGGTCGGCACTTCAACGACAACGGCGACGGTTGCACCTTGCGCGACTCTGAATGTGACCAAGATCGTCCAGTCCGCTGTAACGCAAGCCAGCAACCCGAATCAAACCGGACCGATTGGCCCAGCTTCGCCAAACGGCGGAACAGGCCTGACCGGAACCGCAGTAGTTCCGGGAACGCGGATGACATACCGCTTGAATGTTACCAATACGGGGCCGAATCCCGTGTCCAACATTCGCGTGCTGGACACACTGCCATCAAATCTGAAACTTGTTTCGGCAACACAATCATCCGGATTCAGCACGATTTTCACCTGCCAGCCAGTTGGCCTTGTTGGTCCAAATGGGTACGGCGGTCAGGTGCAATGTACTGCTCCCGTGATGAGCGCAACCGCTCCGGACAATGCTGCAACGATTGACGTTGTTGTTGATATTGATCCGGCAACCAAAGCAACCATCACCAACAGCGTGGCGGTCAACGCAACTGTCAGCAATACGACGCAGCAGTCCTCCACAACGACAACCTTGAACACGCCGGTTGCTCCGTTGTCAGACCTGACGCTGACCAAAACCGCAAACCCGACATCGGTTTTCCCAGGCACAAACGTGCTTTACACATTAACCGTCAGAAACAACGGCCCCAGCGTTGCGGCAATGACCACTGTTGTTGATACCCTGCCTGCCTTCCAAACCCTGTTTTCTGCGGATGTTTCCGGCGCGCCCGGATTCACATGCTCAGGAACAACTGTTGTGACCTGCACATCGGCTGCGATGGCAGTTAACGAAACCGCCGTGATTAAACTGACGGCGTTTGTCGCTGAGAATGCGCCAGCAGGGGTTTACACCAACTCTGCCACGGCCAGTTCCATGTCAACCGATCCCACTCCGGCTTCAGCCACCGCAACCGTAACCGTTATGGTAAAGACTGCGCCTGGACCTGGAAATCCCTTCCCTGTCAGGGCGGAAGCAAGCGACCAAAAAGCGGGTTCGGTTCTGTTTTACCCGATCTACACGTCAGATGCGGCCAGCGGGAACGTTCAAAACACAAGGTTCTCGATGACCAATATTTCGCCCACAGACAAAGTTTGCGTCCATCTGTTTGCGGTTGATGGATCAAGCTGTTCTGTCTCGGACTTGTTTGTTTGCCTGACCCCCAACCAAACAGCGACATTTCTTGCTTCCGATCTAGACCCGGGCAGCACCGGTTATCTGGTGGCGATAGCCGTAGATTGTGACAATGGCTTGCCGAAAGCTTTCAATTGCCTGATTGGAGATGAGTTCGTTAAATTCTCCAGCGGTCATCAATCAAACTTGTCGGCGATCGCAGTTTCCTCTTCCTTGGTATTCCCGGTTGGCACAGACCCGAACATCGCAACGGCGACGTTGAAATTCGATGGTATTGCGTATAACCGCTTGCCGCGCATTTTGGCTTCGGATGCGATTATGAGCCAGGTAGATGGCAATTCAGCGATGATCGTCATTGACCGGATTGGCGGCAACCTGGCGACTACCGGAGCAACGATTGGCAACATCACCGGATTGCTGTTTGACGATACGGAAATCAGCTACAGCTTCACGGCGAATATCGGTGCTTGCCAATATCGCAAGATTCTGGACAACGGCTTCCCGCGAACACTGACTCCATTCACTCGCGTAATACCGAATGGTCGAACCGGCTGGATGAAGTTCTGGCGATTTGAAGATGGCGCGTTGATCGGTTCACAGATCAACTTCAACCCGAACACCAGCGCCAGCGCCAATGCGTTCAATCAGGGGCATAACCTTCACCATCTGACGCTGACAGATAAAGCTGAGATCATAGTCCCGGTCTTTATCCCAAGCTGTTAGACGGTCGGAAACAGAACTGAACTCCAAAAGCTGAATCGGCTGGTTTCATTGAAAACAATGAGCCAGCCGATTCGTTTTTGTCCTGGCAAACAGAAACTCTGCTCAATTAGCAAAAGAATGAGCTTTTTTCTTCAACACGATTCCAGAATCGTTCATAACACCTTTTGTAGCTGGCCCAATCGCAACCTTTGGCGTAAAGTGCGCCCCGCAGATTGGTCCTACCCACAACGGGTCTCACATAAACTCTCGTTTCGTACCAAACTTCGTGCTTTCGATTTGCGAGTAATTCTTCCGCAGTGGTTCACGTGTTGATTTCGTCCTCACTGGATCGTGAATGGATCATGACCGCCTGACCTGGCGCGACGGTCAGAAGCCACGCCGA
>CAYLJQ010000579.1:0-4724 GCA_964383955.1 uncultured Heliomicrobium sp.
TACCGAGCGAGAAAGTAAATTACTTGCACGATATGAACAATCATTAAAGCCAACATCAATGAGGTTACAAGAACATGAGGGGCCAGCCATAACTTCAGAAGTTGATGAAGATAAATCAGCGCGTCCACCCGGCGTATTGTCGCGGCCATTTCGATGCCTTTCAGCAATCGTTCCCGTTCGCCGTCCATCATTCCCTGGCCGATGGCGGCAAATTCGGTTTTGACGGCGGTCAGCATTTCGTCCAGCGATTCTCGCCGCAGATATTGCCGCAGCAAAAAGCTCAAAGAAATAGTGCGCGGAACAACTTGCTTTTGGATGGTCAAACGAACATTCGGCGTCACCTTGGCCATCAATTCGCCAAGCTCGCGATTCAGTTCCAGTCGGCGAGCAGTCAGGTCTTCGATCAGCAACGGCTGGCCTTCAATTCGGGTCAGCATTCGCGGCGCAATGAAATAAATCAAAATGCCGAACAAGCCCGTCAGAATCACCAAGTCGAAAGACACCATCAACGCAGTGGTCAAAATGCCGCCGGAATCCGATCCGCCGTGCAGCAGCAAAATGATTCCGGCGATGACGCCCAGGTAGCTGTGCGACAGCATCCAGTATCGCAACGCTCCTGCGCGTTTGCGGTAAATCTGTCGTCGAATGGGATAGGCCATGACGCCCGCGACACCAATCAAACCCACAATGCCGGTCAACCAGCGCAGATCCAGCCAGGTTCCGATCAGCGGAGTTTCCAGCCCATATCGGGACATTCCCGCCAGCGTCAGCAAAGTCAGAATCAGCGTGGCAAACAATCCCGCAGCGTGCATCAACCGTTTGCCGAAATCTTTGTGCGAAGTATGGCGGACAATGACGTGCGACGAATCGCGGAAGATCGTGCCTTCGGCTTCCCTGAGTTCGGAAAAGTAAACGTGCGGATCAACGCGGAGCAGCGCGCCGGTTGGGCAGTTTTCTTCGCAACTGTAAGCCTTGCGTTTTGTCCCAGGCGGATTGAGAGGCGTGTTCTGGCACAGGTTGCATTTGATCGCCAGCAAATCTTCCGTCTGTTCCACAGGCGACGGCAATGGGTCTGGCTTCAGATCGAACCAGCCTCGACCAATGGGCAGCGAAGCAGATTTTGGGCTGGCCATTGAAATTGCGTTGTAGGGACATTGCGTTGCGCAATCGCCGCAGCCAATACAAGTTTTCGGATCAATATCTACCTGTCCACCGGGGAAGCGCCCGATTGCGCCGGTGGGGCAACCGGTCAAACATTCCGGGTCCTGGCAGTGCATGCAAACCGACGGCGAAAGCAGACTTTGAAAACTGGATTTCGGCTCCACGCTGACTGGCCGTTCGACGTGAATTCCCCGGCGCAGTAACCGCGATTGGCCATGCACCTTATGACAGGCCATGGAGCAGTTGCCACAGCGAACGCACAAATCCATGTCCATCACCAGCAGATTCGTGGCATCCACCAATCCGGTTTCGATCAGCGATTCCTGTGCAGCCGCAACCGGCAGCGGCTGGCGGCCCTCGTTCGGATTGTCCGGCGCAGCCATTCCGGTAAACGCCAGCAACAGAATTTCGCGCAGTTCGGGATGTTTGCGCAGATCAGCCAGCGAAATTTCCAAAACTTCGGCGCGTCCCATCAAGGTGCAAGTCTGTTCCCAGTTGCCGTCGCGCGTGATGGCTTCGACGCCGAATGAGTGCGATGGACCGAAATAAGCTTCAGAGGCTTTGGCGTTCCAGTTGCGCGGATGATCTTCGGCGGGCGTCAATTGGCGCGTAACTTTTCGCGGCGTCACTTTTGCCCAGCCGGATTTCAGCACGAACAAATTCTTCATCGGGTCGCCAGCGCGAAACAGCACATGGTTTTTGCCGAAAACTTTGAATTGCGAAATGGCTTCCAGTTGGCTGACGGCTTCTTTGCTGAGCTGTGTGGCGGCGGCGATGTCTTGAATGGTTGTTGCGCGTCCGTTGCGGCGATACGTCGAATCCAGCACTTCGCCGAACTTGGGCAGTTTGCGCAGCAAGCGCAGGGCAGGGCGCTGGATTTCCAGAATCTGAACCGTTTCGTCTTTTGGCGCGCGAATGGTTGCCGAACGCGGCACGCCGGCCAGCACGGACATTTCACCAAACTGAACCCCGGCGGGAATTTCTGCGACTTTGTTCTGGCCGTTTTCGAACAACACGTCGGCTTTACCGTTGACGACAATGTAAAACGAATTGCCGCCCCAATCGCCTTCGCGGACAATTTCTTCGCCGGGCATGTAAGTCAACAACCGAACATACGGCCCGACTTTTTTGCCGTTGTAATTGCGCCCGTAAACGATCACTTCCAGGTCCAGTTCGTAATCGTAATGGCCGTCGTGCTGAGTCGTCAGATCGGCGATTGCGCCGATGCTTTCAATTGCAGCCAGCACGTCTTTGTGCTTAGTGGTCTCTTCAGGCATAGGGTTTTGATTGAAACTGCCAATCTTCAGGATGCGAGTGGATTTTCTTTAGACAACGATGGCTCATGTTTAGAGCCTTCAACCTTGTTAGTCAATCGGATAGTTCGGACGCCCGTGGAAATGGCGCAGAAAGTTGTTGCCATCATTAAATCTCTTGTGGGATAGTTCGCGCCGTTCTCAGCTTCCGATCTTTTTCCCCTATAACCTGTCAGCCAAATTTCATGCTCGGTGAATAACCGAAAAGGAGAATTTTCATGCCAACCAAGAAAGCCAAAACCAAATCGCAGACCAAGTTTGTCCAAATTCCCGCGCAGACGCATCCAAAAGAAGAACGAAGAGATTTCCTGCCCGGAACGCTGGTCGTTTGCGTCAAGCAGGACGTTGTCAGAAATGTTCCGGATGTTGCTGCGGCAGCCGTTGCTGATGTGCCGTCGTTTCGCTTGCCGGAAGCAGTGGAAAGCCCATTCGACATTTTGCGTCAAAATGGATTGTTGCGCGAAGTCGTGCCGGTGTTTTCCCGAATGACGGAAGGGCGGGCTTTGGGAGTTGCGCCAACTTCAACTGCGGCTTCATTCGCTTTGAGTGTTCGCGATTCCGAGGAAGATGACTTGAAAGGATTGAACGTGCTGCGCCTGGCCAAGCACGCCGATTTGAAAAAGATCGAAAAAGACTTAAACAACACACCGGGAATTGAATACGTTCATCGTGTGCCAGCGCGATGGGCAACAGCGGCAAAAGCGAAAGTGACAGCTTCTGACGAATTCCTCGCTCAGCAATGGGGATTAAAAGCCATCGGCTGGACGGGGCTGAATTTGCTGCCCGATGCCGGCCAGGTTCAGGTGGCGGCGCTGGATACCGGAATTGATATGACGCACCCGGAGCTGAAAAACATCGTTTCTTCTTACACCCACTTGGGAGCAGGTTCGACAGACATCATCGGTCATGGAACCCACGTCGCCGGAATTATTGCCGCAGAAATCAACAATCGAATCGGCATTGCAGGAATCTGCAAACCGAATTTGATGATCTGGAAAATCTTCGGCGACACACCCGATCCTATAGACGGCGAAATCTATGTGGATACGGTGATGTATCAGCGCGCGCTGAATGCCGCGCGGCAGGCAGGCGTCAAAGTCGTCAATCTGAGCATTGGCGGCACCTTCCGCGACCGCACGGAAGAAATGCTGCTAAACCGATTGATGAATTCCGGAACGCTGGTGGTCGCCGCGATGGGCAATGAATTCCAGGATGGCAATCCCAAAGAATATCCCGGCGGATTTAACGGAGTGTTTGCTGTTGGCGCGACGACCAAAACCAATTCGCGGGCAGTGTTTTCCAATACTGGCGCGCATATAGACATCGCTGCGCCGGGACATCAGATTCTTTCGACCTTGCCGCTCAAACCTTCGTTGATGCGCAGCGCGGCGGAAATCAATTACGCAAGCTGGAGCGGGACTTCCATGGCAACTCCGCACGTTGCAGCGGCAGCGGCTTTGGTGTTTGCCAAAAATCCTGGCTTCACCGCGAAACAGGTTGGAGACAAGCTGAAAGCCACCGCAACCAAATTGGCTGCGATGAAGGGGAAGAAAACCACGCACGAATTCGGCGCAGGTTTACTGAATTTACTGGCAGCGCTATCCTGAAGTTTGGTTGGAGAAAAAAGCTGGCAGAACAATGTAGGCCGAAAAAATGAAGAAAGGTTTTTGGCCCGCATTTTCTGCCAGCAAATAACTTTTCTTCAGAAAAGAATTTATGGCGGCAACCGAACTCATAAAGTTGAATTTGAAACTGGCTGCCGGAGCCGAAAAGAAGATGCTGGATCAATTGCTGGCTGAAGCTCCGGGCGTCCAATCCGTCATTCAAACTTTTCCGGACGAAACTGACGAAGAGTTGTCGCGGCTTTATGTTCTGGAAGTCAGCGTTTCCGAATCTGAAGCCGCGATCAAATCCCTGAGCAAGCATTCTGAAATTGAATACGTTGAACCCGCGGCTAAGCGCCGATTAGCCCGCAAGAAAAACTGACATGAAACAACTGTTGTTGATCATTCTTGTTGTTGCGCTTTATCTGTTGCACCAGGATTTCTGGTTTTGGAATTCCGCCACACCACTGATTTTCGGCTTCCTGCCGATTGGGCTGTTTTATCACCTGGCTTACACACTGGTGGTTTCCGGCGTGATGTGGCTGCTGGTGCAAATGGCCTGGCCCGCCCATCTTGAAGCTGAGAAAATTGATTCCTAAGCTAAAACATCTGCACAAAAGATTTGGGACAGCGAAAAGAAACCACT
>CAYLJQ010000580.1:0-4722 GCA_964383955.1 uncultured Heliomicrobium sp.
CCCTTCAAACGGAAAGAGACATTTCCTTCGCCAAACTCTAATTTTTTTGGTGACAGATTAATCGTTTGCCGCTAATATTCGCCCGCCTCGCACCCCAAAAGTTCACCAGACCCCTTTCTTAACAAAGCCCTCTTAAACCCTCTTTTTCGCCCTCTTAAAGTGGTTCGTTGTCAATTCACCTCACCGATCTAGCCGACCCCTTTCGACTTCAAATTCATTAAGGAGTAATCGAACTATGCGACAAGCATATCGGCTAGTAGTGTGTCTGTTGGCTCTCTCTATCGTAATTGTGGTGGTCAGTCTGGAGGCGAAGGCGCAAGATCGTATACGGATTTCCGGACGCGGTCTTTCGCTGAATCGTATTCATGCTGGCGATCAACCCTGGTCTTTCCGGCCAAGTCCGGCCAGCCCAACTTCCAAACCGTATTCGCGCAACGGTTCAAATCGTCGCGAACGCGAGGCGAAAGCACAAATCGAAACGGTGCTTTATTCGGCGATTCAAGACCGCTTGGGAGTGCCGTATCGCTCAAGCGGGACGGATGATCGTGGTTATGATTGTTCAGGTTTTGTCTGGCGGGTTTTTCAGGAAGCCGGAATTGATCTGACCCGTACGTCTGCCCGGACGCTTTGGAAATCATTGCCCGAAGCGACCGAAGATGAAGAAACTGAGTTTGGCACACTGGTTTTCTTTGAAGGACTGACGCATGTGGGGATTGTGCGTGATGGGTATTCGTTCTATCACGCTTCTACTTCGCAAGGAGTCGTTCGCTCGTTTTACTCAGGGTACTGGGAAGACAAAGTGATCGGTTTTCGGCGAGTGCCTTTGCCAAAGAATAAGGAGGTCGCCAGAAAGTAAATTTGCGAAAACATAAAGCGAAAGGCGGATTTGGTCTTCAAAACCAATTCCGCCTTTCGCTTTTAGGCTAGTTTGTTTTGGCCAAAAATCCCGGAGACTTCGCTTTCTTTTCGCGCGAATCCCAGACGACCACAATTTTATCAATGTTGACGTAGGCAGTTTCGTCGTCCTTTTCCAGATGAAGAATGTTGCCTTCGACACGAGCCACTTTGCCGCTCAGGGTGACACCCTGGCATTGAACTTCGATTTCTTTGCCTATTCGGCCTTCCAGAAAATTCCGCACGGTTGTTACTCCTTCAAAAACTGAGTTGTGATTTGCAGCGACGCGATTCTAACCGATGGACGCTCTGCCGCGAAAACCGAAATTCCAGAAAATCTTTGAACTGAATCCGATTTTGGCCAAACGTTTTCTCGCTTCTTTGCTTGCTTAGGAGGAGGAAAGTTATGGAAATCATCTTTTTCCTGACTCCATGTTTTCTATTGATCTGGGCGTTGCTGGTTTGGCGAGACGTTGCTCGTCGGGATCTGGACCAAGGGACGCCTTCCCGCCTGGCGGCTTTTCAGTTCGACGGGTTATTTGCCGAACAACAAGCCGAAGAATCCAGACAATTGGCCATTGCCGAAGCCAGGCTTCGGGAGGAAGAACTTCGCCAACGGCTGCTCACTCGTGCGGCTGAAGGCGAAGAAAGTGCTCTCGACGACGCCAACAAGCTCGGCGATGCACTGTTTTACAGCGAAGTTCTTCAGGCTTTGGCCGAGCAGGCGAATGGCGATTCTGAAGTTTTGCGCTCCATTGCCGAATACATCGTGGACAGCCAGGAACTGCGGTCAAGCAGTGAATTCGCTGAAACGATGTTTGGAGTTTGGCGGGCGCCGGTCAATCAGCGGTCGCTGGCAGACATGCTTTATCTGTCTGCATTAGCTGACGATCCGGCAGTGTTCAGACGCGCAATCAACGAAGCCTTGAAGCTCTGGCGTAACGATCTGCGGACGAAAGTCTCGGCCAAAGACTTTCTGGCGACGGTCGAAAGCGCCTACTGGTTGGTGTCCGGAGAAGTCAGATATTCCGGTTCAGGTTTCCTCCTCAAACAAGCCATTGCCGATGTTCGCCGCCAGCTAGCGGGGGCGAATCGGTGGTCGGCTTGAGACGAAACACTCCCTTTTCCGCTAGCTGCAAAGGACAGTTATGAACTCCGATTTTTTGCAATCGCCCTTTCTAATTGCTACGGCGATTGTTTGCGTAATGGTTGTGCTGTACGTATTGAGCAAAATTCTGGTCAACGTTGGCGCCAAGGAAATTGCGATCAAAGAGCGTCGTTACATTGGTCGCAAAATGCCTCCGGGACGCGTCGTGGCCACCGAAGGCGAAGTCGGCATTCAGGCCGACGTGTTAAAGCCTGGGCTGCACATCATCAAATACCCGTTTGAGCGTGTGGTCAGCAAAGTGCCGCTGATCGAAATTGGTTCGGACGAAATGGGAATTGTCGAAGCGATTGACGGCGAGCCGTTGCCGTCGGGCCGCATCTTCGCGCCGGATCGCGCCCAGAACGCGCACAACAACTTCCAGGACCCGATTGCCTTTATTAAGGAAGGCGGCGTCAAGGGCATTCAAATGCGTTCGCTGCCGCCGGGGTTGTGGCCGATTCACCCGTATTTGTTCCGCATCTCGATTGCGAAAGCGACGATGATTCCACAAGGCAAAGTCGGATTGGTCAATGCCGCCGACGGCACATCGCTAGACCAAGGCAGATTGATTGGCCGTAGCGTCGAAGGTCACAGCAACTTTCAAAATGCAGAACAGTTTATTGCTGCTGGCGGCCAGAAAGGTCCGCAAGTGGACATTTTGACGCCGGGCACGTACCGCATTCTGACTAATTCTGTTGCGCTGGATGACAACAGTGTCAAACCCGGTTTGTTCTCGCTTCAACTGGCAGATGCGGCCATCATCAACGAGAACCAAGTCGGTTTGGTGGAAGCACTGGACGGTTCGCCGCTCAATCCGCGCGATTATGTGGCTGTGCCGGTCGAAGGCCACGGCAATTTCCAGAATGGCAACGCTTTCATCCAGCGCGGTGGCCAGCGCGGCCCGCAAAAAGACTTGCTGCTGCCCGGCACGTATTACATTAACCCGTTGCTGTTCAAAGTGATTCCGGACACAGCCAAGGAGGTCAAACCAGGCGAAGTCGCCGTCATCGTTTCAAACGTCGGCAAAGATCCCGGTGAAGAGGTTCGCCGCGCAATGGCCGAAAAAGTTCGCGAAAAGCTGGAACGCGAAGAGCGGGAGCAATTGGCGCTGGCCGCAGCTCATCTTGACCAATTGGATGGCGTCAAAGGCGACGACATTCTGCGCATCGAACAGGAATTGAAGCTAAGCGATCCGGCGGACGAACGTTTGGATCAAGGCGCGCACGAAGCCTACGTAGTGCCCGAAGGCTTCCGGGGCATTCAGGAAGCGGTTGTCGGTCCCGGACGCTATTACATCAACACGCTGGCCGTCACGCCGGTTGTCATCACGACCACAAACCAGACGGTCGAGTGGACGGCGGAAGACGTTAAAGGTTCGTTCGATCCATTCGAAGTGATTTCCAAAGACGGGTTCACGATGCGGCTGGAAGTTCGCGTTGTGTTCCGCGTCAAACCCGAAGACGCGCCGTTTATGGTCGCCAAGATTGGCTCGATTGATCGGTTGATCCAAAACGTCATGCATCCGCTGATTGATTCGATCTTTCGTAACCAGGCTTCGGAATCGTCTGCGATGGCGTATCTGCAAAACCGCCACGAAGAGCAGGAGCGCGCCGAAGCTCGCGTCCGCACGCACTTGCTGAAATATCACGTGGACGTGGTCAACGTGCTGATTTGCCACATCCGCCTGCCGGAAGAGCTGATGAAGACGCAGACCGAAAAGGTGTTGGCCGAACAGCGCCAGACGATGTTCAACGCGCAGCGCGAAGCCGAGGTCAATCGCATCGAGCTGGAAAAGACCAAAGCGCACGCCGACAACCAAAAGGGCTTGATGGAAGCAACGGTCGGCGTCGAAATTTCCAGCCGTCGCGCTGAACAGCGCCGTGCCGAAGGTGAAGGCGAAGCGCATTACATCCTGCAAACCGGTAAAGCCGAAGCCGAAAAAGTTCGTCTGATGGGTGAAGCACAAGGCGTGGCTTACAAGGAGCAAGTAAACGCGCTCGGCCCGCAAGGCGTCGCGCTGGTCGAAACACTGAAAGTCATCGGCGAAAAAGGCGTCCGCATTACTCCTGACGTGCTGGCTTCCGGTGGCAACGGCGAGGGGGGCGGCAATCTAGGCACATTGCTGCTGCTGAATCTGTTCCGCGATCAGTTAAGCGTGAATTCAAATGGAAAGGAAACTATGAATGGTGTAGCAAAGCAGTGGTAGTTTTCAGAAAATGAGATCGGCCATTTTGGCGTAATGATGGAATGGCTGATCTCATTTTAGAAAGGAACCTCATTGGACAGAAAAATGTCGAAGCAAACCAGCGAAACCTCAGAAAAAGAATTTGTTTGTGAAGGACTCCCTTCCAATTTGTATTTGTCCTGCAAAGGCGAAGGTTTTTATAAGGAGTTAAACGGCAAGCAATATTGCATATTGCATTATCCCGCTTCCAAGGATATCGAGCGATTTGGTCAAGCCTTGAAGGGAAAAATGCAGAGCCGCGACTTCTTTTTTGATTACATTATTTTCCCTGTCAAAACTAAGTTTGAAGGGATTGAATGTCGATTATCAATGATTTCATCGGGCAAATCGCAAACATCAATCTCAGATTTTTCATTTGCCATCGTCAATGCATAGAGTAGAGTATTTTTCAATTCACGAACATTACCCGGCCAAGGATAACTCATTAATACATTTC
>CAYLJQ010000581.1:0-4701 GCA_964383955.1 uncultured Heliomicrobium sp.
GTCTCGACCTCGTTAGAGAACCTCGGATTTTGAAAAACCAGGAACGTTATGCCGCTAAACTCTCCCAATCAGCCATTCGATGTCTTTCTGTCACACAACACCGAAGACAAGCCAAGTGTCGAACAACTGGCGCTTCGTCTAGAAGAAGAGGAACTCAGGGCCTGGCTGGACAAATGGGATTTAGTGCCGGGCGATGACGCGATTGATGCGTTGGAAAATGCGCTCGGACAATCGCGCGCTTGTGCAGTCTTTCTGGGGCCAAGCGGTATCGGTCCGTGGCAAAAAGAAGAGCGGCAAGCCGCGTTGCGCATAAGAGTCCGTGACAAGAATTTTCGCGTCATCCCCGTATTGCTGCCGGGAGCTACATTGCCTACACGCGGGGATCTGCCGGATTTCCTATCCGGCCTCGTCTGGGTGGACTTCCGTGGGAAAGGATTGCAGGACGACGAAGAGTTTCATCGTTTGGTCTGCGGCATCAAAGGCATCTCTCCACGCCGTGTCCCAATCCCTACAATTACGCATGTCGAATGCCCATATCGCGGCTTGGAAGTCTTCGACGAAGAGCACGCGCGCTTCTTCTTCGGGCGCGAGGCGATGACGCAACATCTGGTCGAAGCCTTACGCCCGACGCGCTTTCTATGCGTGCTGGGGCCATCGGGCAGCGGTAAATCGTCGCTCGCGCGCGCCGGGCTGCTGCCCCAACTGCGCGCAGGCAAATTACCCGGTAGCGGGCAATGGCAGTACGTCGTCTTCAAACCAGGCGCGCATCCGATTGAAGAACTCGCGCTCAACCTGGCCGCGCTGCAAACGGCGCAGAACCAAATCAGCACCGCCGCTCAGCTTATCAACGATTTCAAAACCACCGAGACGGCACTGCACCTTTTCGCCCGCCTGCTGTTGCGAACGCAGTCCGCCGACGCGCGGCTCTTCCTCCTTGTGGATCAGTTCGAAGAGGTCTTCACGCTTTGCCAGGACGCCGCCGAGCGCGCGCAGTTCGTTAAAAACCTTCGATACGCCGGGACGATTGACGGCGGGCGCGTAGTGATTGTGCCGACGATGCGCGCCGATTTCCTGGCTCGCGCCGCCGAATCGCCCGACTTAGCCGAACTGCTCTCGACCCATCAATTCATCGTCAACCCGATGGAGCCGGGCGAACTGCGCCGCGCCATCGAAGAACCCGCGCAATTGGTAGGCTTGCGCTTCGAGCCGGGCTTAGTCGAACGCATCTTGAGCGACGTAGGCCGCGAACCGGGCGCGCTGCCACTGCTCGAACACGCGTTGCGTGAACTGTTTGAAAAGCGCAGCAGCGAAAACGTGATGACCGTGCAGGCTTACGAACAGAGCGGCGGCGTGCAGGGCGCGCTCTCCCAAAAGGCCGAAGCGATCTACGCGCGGTTTACAGCCGAGCAACAGACCATCCTGCGCCGCGTAATGTTGCGCTTGACCCAACCCGGCGAAGGCACTGCCGACACACGCCGCCGCGTTGCGCAGTACGAACTGTGGAATCGCGCCGAAGAACGCGCTGTCGTCGAACAAGTCATCCACACGCTGGCTGACGAACGGTTGCTAACTACTAGCCGGGACGCTAACGAAGAAAAGCAATTGGATGTAGCTCACGAAGCGTTGATTCGGAGTTGGCCTAGATTGAATAATTGGATTAACGAAGATCGAGAAGGGCTACGCCTACAGCATCGACTAACAGAAGATGCGAAGGAGTGGCAATCAAAGCAACAAGAGAAAGACTACCTGTATCGTGGCACCCGGCTCGCACAGGTCGTCGAATGGTGCCAGACCAATCAGGATAAGCTGAATGAATTGGAAAGAACGTTCTTAGCTAAGAGTATGGCACTGCGAGTGCGAAAGGAAGAACAAGAAAAAGAACGGCAACGGCAAGAACTAGAGACAGCACGAAAAGTAGCTGAGGCTGAGGAGCAACGTGCTGCGACAGCAGAAGCTCTGATTCAGATAGAAAGAGTTGCGCGAAAACGGCAGCAATATTTTTTGATCGGTTTATCTGTTTTATTACTTGGAGTTATTCTCACCGTCTGGATTGCAAGACAGCAGCAGCAAACCGCCAAGCTGAAAGAACGCCAGGCGCAACAGCTTTACTATGTTGCCATTATGAGTGCGGCGCAAGGGGCTTACGAGAGAGACAACGGAGAATCTGTATACGAAATACTCAACGCTTTTTTGCCGTTATCCGCAAATAGGAGTTTGCCAGACGAGCGAGAGTTTTTCTGGTATCACTTATGGCAAGCTACAGCGGAACGTCGGACGTTTCGTGGACACACAGACTCGATCAATTCGCTAGCTTTTTCGCCAGATGGTAAGACGTTGGCGAGTGCTAGTGACGATAAGACGGCAAAGATTTGGGATGTGGCGAATGGTCGAGCCAAATATACGCTTCCTGGGCATGGTGATAAGGTTTGCTACGTAGCTTTCGCTCCAGATGGAAAGACTCTTGCAATGGCGGATGAATTCGGTCCAGTGAAACTTTGGGATGTAGCAAGTGGACAATTGAAGCAGAAACTCGACGAGCAAATCGAATGGGTCGATGCCATAGCTTTTGCGCCGGACGGTAGCACACTTGCGATTGGAGGTGATGAAGAAGCGGAGATAGTAGATGTGGCGAGTGGGGAATCGAAACACTTATTTCACGGACATACAGATAAGGTACGTTCAGTGGCCTTTGCGGCAGATGGGCAAACGCTGGCAAGCGCAGGTGATGATAGAACAGTAAAGCTTTGGGATGTGGCGAGTGGAAAATTAATAAAAACGCTCAATGGTCATGCAGACAGAGTCAGTTTTGTGGTCTTTGCACCAGATGGAAAAACGCTTGCTAGTGGTAGTTGGGATAAGACAGTGAAACTGTGGGATGTCGCAAGTGGACAGTTGAAACAGACGCTCAGTGAGCACTCATATGCTATCAATGCGATGGCGTTTGCACCGGATGGGAAGACGTTGGCGAGCGCATCTGGCAACTTATCCTTGCGATCCACGCCAGGTGAACTGAAACTTTGGGATGTGATAAGCGGGAAATCTAAAAAGGCTTTTAGTGGACACAGAAACTATATTAGCGCCGTAGCCTTTGCATCGGATGGAAGGATGCTCGCTAGTGCAGATGGAGATGGAGTCGTGAAACTGTGGGACTTGCCGAGCATGCAATCTGAGCGGAGGCTTAGCGGTCATACGGATAGTGTCAACGCGGTAGCGTTTGCGCCCAATGGACAAATGCTGGCGAGCGCAAGTAATGACAAAATAGTAAAGATATGGGATGTGGCGAGCGGGCAAGCCAAACTTACACTCGACGAGTTCAGAGCCAATGTCAATTCGGTGGCTATTGCGCCAGATGGAAAGATGTTGGCGACTGCAAGTGGCGAAGTTTCATTTCCTCTGATAGAAAAACCTGGTGAGGTGAGGTTGTGGGATGTGTCAAGCGGGCAAGCCAAGCTTACCCTCAATGGAGACTGGGGGTATGTCAGTATGGTGGCCTTTACACCCGATGGGAAAACGCTCGCTAGCGCGAATGGAGACGGTACGGTGAGACTGTGGGATGTGGCGAACGGACAAGCCAAACAGGTGCTGAAGGGGCATCTGAGTGCAGTTCTTTCAATAGCTTTTGCGCCAGACGGTAAAACGCTAGCGAGCGCAAGTGGAGATGGTACAGTAAAACTATGGCATGTGGGCAGCGGGCAAATAAAACGAACGCTAAGTGCTCACGATGGCCCTGTCCTGTCTGTTGCCTTTGCGCCAGACGGGCAAACGCTTGCGAGCGCGAGTGAAGATAAGATGGTGAAACTCTGGGATGTGACGAACGGACAAGCCAAACGGGTGCTGAAGGGGCATCTGGATGCAGTTCTTTCAATAGCTTTTGCGCCAGACGGTAAAACGCTAGCAAGCGCAAGTGGAGATGGTACAGTAAAGCTCTGGCATGTGGGCAGCGGGCTTACCATGGTTACATTTAAGGGGAACAATGATCCAGTTTACACAGTCGCCTTTACTAAGGACGGTAAGGCGCTCGCTTCAGCAGGAGGAGATCCTGAAGGGAAGAAGGATTTTGCGATCCGCCTGTGGTTTGCAGCGACCAAAGAAGAGGTGGGGTGGCAGCAGAGTAAATAGAATCAGCTTTGTTTATGACTCGTCATTCAAGCAATCGCTGGTCGAGAAAAAGCGGGTTCAACTGATCGTCTTCGATCCGCAAAGAGAGGAGGTTTTGCAATGGATAACCGAGTTTTAGCTGACATCGCCGAGCGCGTGCTGGCCGCTTATGCCAAATATCCTTGTGTTGCCGCCGGAGTGGAAGCGCGCTTGCTGTTTGATCGTGAGCGTGATCAATATGCGCTGGTGACGCTGGGTTGGGAAGGCGTTCATCATCACTACAGCGTCGTCGCGCACCTGGAATTCATCAACGGCAAAATCCGGATTCAGGAAGACAACACCGAAGAGGGCATCGCCACCGACCTCGAAGCCGCTGGCGTGCCAAAAGAGCAGATCATTTTGGGCTTTCGCCATCCCAGTCTCCGGCCATTTACCGAGTACGCGGCTGCGTAAGAAATACTGCTGAAGCCTAAAAACAATTCAACCCGTAAACGTTCAGATTAGTATCAGCTTTCGTTGCGGTAACAGTCCCCTTAAACCATAATCAAACCTTACCTGAATTAGTTGGCTTTTTCTTCGGACTTGAGAGGTAGCGTTTATGAT
>CAYLJQ010000582.1:0-4685 GCA_964383955.1 uncultured Heliomicrobium sp.
AACCTGATCTTTAATAATTAAATGACTACTATTTTTCCTTCGTCAAATTTCTTGCTTTCCTTAGCTGTTTTTCTCAATCCAGAGAAGGCAAGCATTTAATCTCTTTCCTTGAGTGGGCCAATCCCTTTGTTGACAAAGGATATTCTATAGAAACCTCAGGATAACTCTGCTTTTTTCTTTGCTGGCGTGAAAAGCCACTTTGGCGGCATAAAGATTGCCATTCCTTCGGTTCGCTGGTCAAAATTTCAGAAAAACATACACAGAGAAAGACGCTAAGTTTGGACTTCTGTCTTGCTTCACCGTCTGCGAAAAAGACACAGCAGCCTAGAGATTCTTATTGTTACAAATACACGCTGGTTTTATGGAGGAGGTTCAAATGTCGCATGCAAAGAATAGTACTTTGTCTAGCTTGAGTAATAGTAATGCCAAGTCAGACAACAAATCCGATCTGATCTGCTTTTCTCATCTTCGCTGGGATTTTGTTTATCAACGGCCGCAGCATCTGCTGAGCCGCGCTGCACGTGAACGACGCGTCTTTTTCATCGAAGAACCTATCTTCGACGCTGAACTACCACGGCTGGAAGTCAGGAAGGGCGAAGGAAAATTGAATGTCGTTTTTCCTCACTTGCCAGCAGGAGGCGATGAGGCGTCGGTTAACGCGATATTGCGCGAACTGATTGATGATCTTTTTACGCAGGAACAAATAACTGATTACCTGGCCTGGTATTACACGCCCATGGCGCTGCCTTTTACGCGGCACTTGCGTCCAGGCGCTGTGATCTACGATTGCATGGATGAGCTGTCGGCTTTCAAGGGAGCGCCACCTGAATTGAAAGAGCGAGAAGCCGAACTGTTTGCATTGGCTGATCTGGTTTTTACCGGAGGCCAAACTTTGTATGAAGCCAAATGCCGCCAACACTCAAATGTGCATGCCTTTCCCAGCAGCGTGGATGTGGCGCACTTTGCGCAGGCGCGCACGATAGAAACCGAACCCGAAGATCAGCGCCTGATTCCGCATCCGCGTTTGGGCTTTTTTGGCGTGATTGATGAGCGGATGAATCTGGCTTTACTGGCTCATTTGGCGGACCTGCGACCGGATTGGCATCTGGTGATGATTGGTCCCGTGGTCAAAATTGATCCGGCGGAATTACCGCAACGCAAAAATATTCATTATTTGGGCGGAAAATCTTATGCGGAATTGCCAAGCTACTTAGCCAGTTGGGATGTCACATTGTTGCCATTTGCGCTAAATGAATCCACGCGGTTCATCAGCCCTACCAAAACGCCTGAATATCTGGCTGCGGGGAAACCCGTGATTTCCACTTCAATCCGAGACGTGATTCGCCCCTACGGCGAACTGGGGTTGGTGCGCATTGCCGACACGGCAGAACAGTTCATCAAAGCTGTTGAGGCGATCCAGGCTGAAGAGACAAATGAACGAGTGCAGCGCGCGGATGACTTTCTGTCCCGTACATCGTGGGATCGCAGTTGGGCGCGGATGAGCGCCATGATCGAGCAAGCTGGGGCGGCACGGCGCAATGCCGATCAAAACCAATCAGTTTCAATGAGCGTAGGGTTCGCGCCGAGAGAGAAAAGTGTCGCCGCCAGCGGCGATTAAGCGCAAGTAAAAGGCTGAAAGGGAGATTCAGTTAACGGGCCGCAAGCATTCAATTTTGGTCATACATGAAAGGGAAAAGATGTTCGATTTTCTGGTTGTCGGAGCGGGCTTTGCCGGAAGCGTAATTGCCGAGCGTTTGGCCAGTCAGGCGCAAAAGAAAGTCTTGATTGTGGATAAGCGTTCGCATATCGGCGGGAATGCTTACGACTGTTACAACGATGACGGTTTGTTGATCCATAAATATGGGCCGCATATTTTCCACACGAATTCGCAGGAGGTGTTTCAATACCTTTCGAAATTTACAGAGTGGCGCTCTTACCAGCATCAGGTTTTGGCCAGCGTTGACGGCCAATTGGTGCCCATTCCCATCAACCTGAACACGATTAATCAGCTTTACGGGCTGAACCTGACTTTATTCCAGGTCGAAGACTTTTTTGCCGCTGCGGCGGAAAAACGCGAACCGATTCGCACCTCCGAAGATGTTGTTGTCAATCGCGTCGGTCGCGAGCTGTACGAAAAATTCTTTCGTGGTTACACACGCAAACAATGGGGCTTGGACCCTTCGGAACTGGATGCGACGGTGACGGCGCGGGTTCCTGTTCGCACCAATCGTGACAACCGGTATTTCACCGATTCCTATCAGGCGATGCCGTTGCGGGGGTTCACGCGAATGTTTGAGAACATGCTTTCGCATCCGAACATCAAGGTCATGCTGAACACGGACTACCGCGAGGTTGAAAGGCTGATTCCTTATCAGCAAATGATTTACACCGGCCCAGTGGATGAATTCTTTGATTATCGGTACGGCAAGTTGCCATACCGGTCGTTGGAATTTAAGCACGAAACGCTGAACATGCCGGTGCATCAGCCCGTGGCGGTTGTGAATTATCCAAACGATAACCTCTACACACGCGTCACCGAATTCAAATACCTGACAGGGCAAGAGCACACAAAGACGAGCATTGTTTACGAATTTCCTCGCGCTGAAGGAGATCCGTATTACCCGGTGCCGCGTCCGGAAAACGCTGAGCTTTATAAAAAGTATCAGGCGCTGGCCGATGCAACACCGAAGACCTATTTCGTGGGCAGGTTGGCAACTTATAAGTACTACAACATGGATCAAGTGGTTGCCCAAGCATTGACGGTTTTCAAAAAGATCAGTGGCGAAAAGAAGATTGGCAGCAACGGACAGGCATTGACGCGGCGCGACCTTGTCAAAGTTGACACGCGATTGGCGCAGTTGACCGCCGCCTAAACTTGGTTTGCGGCTTTGGCAGGAATTGCTGACGCCGCTTTTTCAATCAATAGGAATGAAAATGAAAAAAGAAAATCCGACGATCATGATTATTGAAAATAGAGTTGAAACGACAAGCGGATTGCTGCAGCAGTGCGGCTACCGCGTGATCGAAGAAACCAGTCTGGGGCAAGCTGTCGAAGACCTGACCGACTTTACCACGCGTGAACGCCCAGACCTGATTTTGTTGGACCTGAATCAGTTGAACCCGGACGAATCCTGGATGGTGCATATTATGCGGTCGGGCGCTCAGCTTCCGGATTTGCCGATCATCGCGTTGGCGGAATCTGACGGCGCGGCCATTCAGCGAACAACGAAAGCCGTCGGCTGTAACAGGTTGTTCAGCCGGCCAAATGGCATCAGCCAATTGACCACAATGATTGATGATTTGTTGTCGCAGGCGGCATAAATCCACGGGCAAGCGAACAGGTTAAGGGATGTCGGAGCGGCACTTTTCAGAATTCAATGTGGCTTATCTAAATCCAGTTTCTAAACACCCATTCGCCGATCCGTTTGTGCTGAAATACTGCGGCGAATATTGGGCCTATTCGACAGGTTTCTGGTCGGATGGGCATTGCTTTGGCATTTTGCATTCCCGCGATTTGGTGGATTGGGAAGAAGTTGGAAGCGCAATGGCGCCATTGCCCGGCGGCCACACGTGTTACTGGGCGCCAGAAGTCAGCTACGACAGCGGGCGCTTTCTGATGTATTACAGCGTCGGGAATGAAGAGCGCATGCAAATCCGCGTTGCAATTGCAGATGCTCCGTCGGGACCATTTGTTGATAGTGGACGCCAACTGACCACCGAAGAATTTGCGATTGATCCACACGTTTTTGTTGACGAAGACGGCGCGAAATATCTGTTTTACGCGACCGACTTTCTATCGCACACACATATCGGCACCGGCACAGTCATGGATCGAATGATTGACTGGTTTTCGCTGGCAGGAAAGCCTCGCCCCATAACGCGAGCGCGCTATGATTGGCAGGTATATGACCCGCAGCGAACATCGAAAGGCGGCGTGCGCTGGCATACGGTAGAAGGCCCAAGCGTGCTGAAACGCAAAGGACGTTATTACCAGATGTTCAGCGGAGGCAACTGGCAGAATATCAGCTACGGCGTCAGCTATGCGTTCAGCGATGATTTGGCTGCGACAGAGGAATGGCAACAGGTCAGCGACGGGAGCAAGGTGTTGCCGATTTTGCGAACACTGCCCGGCAAAGTCGTTGGGCCTGGGCATAATTCCGTTGTGCGCGGGCCTGACAACCAGCAGTGGTTTTGCGTTTACCACCGTTGGGCAGACGACGGCAGTGCGCGGCTGATGTGCATTGATCCTTTGGATTGGGCGGGGCAGGAAATAATTGTATTGGGGCCAAGCTTTGCACCGCAGCCCGCGTCCAATGAACCAACACTCGAAGGTTTTTCTTGTACTAGCCGTCAGCAAAAATTAGGAGATCAGTGGGAATGCGTAAGCGGAGACTGGGAAACACGGGATGGCCAAGCACAGCAAAACGCGCTGCAAACTGACGCGGAAGCAAGGGCACGCATCGAGGCTTCTTCTTTCATCGTGGAAGCGAGCATCCGATGTTTGACACTGTCGAATGAAAACGCCGGAGCCGGTATCAGCGTGCAAGCAACGAGCGAAACGTTGATACAAGTTTCATTGCTTCCCAGGCAAAACTGCCTGCGCTTTTCTGTCAGGGGCAGGGAAGACGAGCAATTGAATTTGCCGCCGAATTTTGACCCGCAAGCATTCCATCTTTTTCGAATTG
>CAYLJQ010000583.1:0-4682 GCA_964383955.1 uncultured Heliomicrobium sp.
GAAATCCCAAACCGCCATCTGCCCGTGGCGCTTCGGTTTGCAGCCAGTAAAAAAATGAGAGGCTTAATTCTTTGGCTTGGCGAATGTGAAGCTCGCGGTCGGTTTCGTTCGCATCAGAAATGTCGCCGAGAAGATAATCCAGCATCGGCAAATTCATCAGCGACACATCACTGGCATAAAAGCCGGTAACGAAGTTTGTGCGGTCAATGATGCGGCGATACGTCCACAAACCTGCAAAAGCCGTTGACGGTTCGCGATGCGGATCGAAATGATAACGATGCGGCTGCATCGTTCGCGGATGAGTGATCTCCCAGCTTAACAACCGTCCAGGCCAGGCGGGCGAAAGCTGCGGCACGTAATCTCGCCAAAAAGCGTAATTCGCCGGTCGTTCAACGGTGTGGTCTTCGCCTTCACGATGTTCCATCGCAAAGCACATCGAAAACGCCTGAACGTTTTTTGGCTGCGCTTGCTCAGGCGCGCTGGGTTCCCCGGTTTGTGATTGCGCTTCGGCACCGGTCACATATTCGGTTCCGGTCAGCGGCAGCAAATCGCCAAGCTCTGTTGCGTCCAGAAAGTAATCGGCATGAACTGTGATTTCGTTGCCGGTTTGCGGGTCACGCAACGTTATGGATTGAACTTGGTCGCCTTCGACATTCGCGGCAACGGGGCGATGGTTGAGCAAAACGATCAAGCTTCCATTGCTGACGAAGGGAGCCAACATTGCGTTGAGAAGCGCCAATGCCACACGCGGTTCGTGGCAAAGCGGCGATACCCATCCGTTGCCTGGATTCAGCACAACATTGTCGCGCGCGGCTTCGGTCATCGGATAATTTCTGCGGTAATAATTTCGCACGCCATCGCGAAATGTCCTGTAAGACGCCGTGCAGCCAAAGCGTTCGATCCAGCCATGTTCATCCGGCGGAACGGCTTGCGAGGTGAGTTGGCCGCCAAGCCAATCGCATTCTTCGGTCAAAATCACTCGATGGCCGGATTGCGCTATGGCCAAAGCGGCAGCGCAGCCGCCGACTCCGCCACCGACAATCAAAACATCTGCTTTGTGTTCGTTCACTCAAGCCCTTTCAAGCAATGCGGTTTAACAATTCCTTGCCGTCAAGAAAGCGCTGGAAATTATCCAGAAAGTGTTCAACCAACCGTTCGGGTTCGTTTGAATGTCCGCCGCCGGAATGCGGCGTGATGAAACAATTCGGCGTTGTCCACAGCGGATGATCCGGCGGCAAAGGCTCCGGTTCCGTAACGTCCAGATACGCGGCGGCAAGCTGTCCGGACAATAAACTTTCGCGCAAAGCGTCTTGGTCAACCGTGGTGCCGCGCCCGACGTTGTACAAAATCGCGCCGCGTTTCACCAAACTCAGCCGTTCGGCGTTGATGAAGTTTTTGGTTTCCGGGCTGGCGGGCAGGATGTTGACGATGTGGTCAGCCGTCGGCAACAAAGAGTTCACTTCGCTTTCCGGCAACACGCGAATCGGTTCATCGCCTGCAACTTTCCGGCGAACGGCGACGATGTTCATTTCCAGCGGCGCAAGCAGTTCCGCAACACGGCGCGCGATGTGGCCAAAACTGAGCAGCAGTACAGTTTGCCCTTTCAACACGCGCGAAGCCGCTCGCGTTTCAAAGTAAGGCCAGCCGTGGTCGGCTCTCTGGCTTTCCATGGATTGGGGCAACAGCCTGGCCAAAGCGTAAATCATCGCCACCGCGTGCTCGGCGGTTGGTTCGGAATACACGTTTGAACTGTTGGTCAAGGTTTTGTTTTGTTGCTTGAACGCTTCGCGCAAATCGTCGCGGTCGTATGGCGTGTATCCGGCGCTGCTCAAATGCGCCCACTGCAAATTTGTGCTGCGCATCAATTGTTCAGGGTCAGGCTGGCCGAAGGCAATTTCCGCATCATCGGGCAGAACCCGTGATTCGGCGCTGTTGGCCCAGGCTGCCAATGTGCCGTCGCCAAAAATGATTCGATGTTCGCCCAGGGCTTCGCAAAGCTTCGTTTTCGCTTCATCTGAAAGAAGCGCATTGCACCAGATATTCATAGGTTGGTTTGGTTACCTCAATCAGCAGCGATCAGGAATGGGAAAAGGAAACGCGCCGGTCGCCGGGTGTTCGGCTGGCGCGGCGCGATGGTTGAAAACATCCAAAACGATACAGATCAAAACTCCAGTTTTTCGTTGTACATCATATCGGCGATTTTGAATCGCATGTTGAGCTTAAGCGTTGATGTAATTTCCGAATAAAACCGTATGAACCCGCTTTCGGCAGAAATAAACGGTTCGCCGTTCAACTTTCGCGGAAAGATGAACTTTGCTCCCATGCCGTCATTGCCTGGCTGCATGTACTTGTCCAAAAAGATTCGTTTGCCGTCTTTGGTTTCCAGATAGGTGTTGGTTTTCAATTGGCCTGGGTTGGCCGCTGCAAACGCCTGCATTGCCGGGCCGGACAGCCGCCGGTCGGTCGAATCGTAATCCACGGCAACGACAATCCATTCGGTGGAAGTTTGTTCGGCAAATTGTTTCAACTGTTCGGTCATTTGCGGGTTTTTCAGCATGACCTGTTTGGCAAAAGCTTCGCGAATGGGTTTGGCCGACAGAAAACGAATGCGCAAATTCAAATTCACAGCTTGATTCAACGCGCCATTCGCGTTTCGGTCATTCGAACTTCCTGAGCTTGAAGTTCCGGCACGTCCGCTGGATGTCGTTGGGCTGAAAAACATTTCTGAGGTGTTCGTTTCGGTTTGGGTCTGGCCCCAGGGAGAATCATTCAACATCTTGTTGACGTCTTTTTCTGACCATTCCATCCAGGGTTTGTATTTTTTCTGTGCCTGGACGGCAACCGCCAAAGCAAAAATGCAAAGCAAAGCAACCGCAATTTTTCTCATTATTTCCTCCGAGTAAGAAAGTTACTGGCAAACAAAATCCAGAAAGGTAGAAAAGCGATCAGAACCATGATCCAGCGCAATGTCCCGACGCTGATAATCAATATGTATGACTGACATCAATAGTGTCGCCTCTTCATCGGTCAATCGCAAGCTTAGCGGAGCGTAATTGGAACTGCTTTCAACCAAGTCCGAAAGCAGAAAATGCCGGCAACCGAATGGCGGGATTGCACCCAATGGAATCCGTTTTACCAATCCGCGAGGGCCGAAAAGTTCCAGCATTGGACGTCCCTCCCAACCCTGGTCATCAATGTTCAAAACGCAGATCAATTCGTCAAAACGGCTTTCAGTTTTGCTTTTGGTAATGCGCGCGCCGGAAACAATGTAGTCCGTCGCCAATCCGCCACGCTCTTTCGGCTTTTGATAACGGCGCGCTGAGCGCAATCCGGGACGAAAATGCGTAAAGGCGTATGCGTTCCATTCCGAAACCCGGACCTCCACCTTGAACAATGTGTGATTTGTATCCGGCGAAACGGCAACCGCCAATCCGCCCGAAGAAAATTCTGCGGGAAGCGAGAGTCGGGCAAAATCCAAACAGCAGCTTTGCTGCGGTCTTAGCTTGATCAAACCGCGTTCGGTTTGTGATGGCAAAGCGGCGGAAAGCTTTTTGTCGTCCTTGGCAAACCAGGCTGCCTTGCCTTGTTCATCAATCGCGAAAGGAAGGAGCCACAACGATTCTTCAAGCGGCAAGCCGGCTCCCAGATAAAACTTTGAATCGAACGTCAAATTCCCATTCGCAGTGGCGATTTTCTGGTTGCGAAACAGCAATGGCGTGTAAAGAACGTTTTTTGCTTTGAACTGATTCTTTTCGTCGAATGGCGCTATCGCCGGTTGTTGTTTGAACACGCCTTGATGAATTGGATGCTCAACGCTAAAGCGTTTTTGCGCGTTACGCCGGATCATCAGAAAGCCAAAACATTTTGTCGTGCCTTCTTCATTGATGACCGACAACAGTCCCGGCTGTTTGAGGAAATTCGAATCGCTATTGGGTTTCGGCGCTGGGTTCGCCGCCCAAGGTTCGTGGATGAGGTTTCCTGCATTCAAATCGAAAAGCAGCGATGCATGCGGCTTGAGTTCGTATCGCTGCCCCGCAAGCCGTTTGCCTGACGAATCCGTCATGAGCAGTTCGCCAGCGCTGCGCTGGTTGTTTGGATTGAAAAGGCTGAACACGCATTCGTATTCGGCCAGGGACGGAAACGGCATCGAGTAAAAGAAACTTTCAGTGGTTTGCCAATGCAATGGATCGGGATTGGCATGCACTTTGTCGAATGAATTGGCGGTGCGCCAGCGCACAAACGCCGAACTGAACAGGTCTGTGGCGTGCATCGGTTTGCGGCTTTTGGGCCGCAGGCGAATTTTCATTCCTCCGCAGAATTTTTTCGCGCCGCCAATCAATTCACGAACCGGAATGACGGTGGTGTTCATCGCCTTGACGGTCAACTGGCGCGCAATTCCGTTTACGCCCACGGCTTGCCCGAGCATGTCATACAGATAGATTTCGTATTCCGTGGAATCTTGTTCGTCGGAATGCCCGGCGATGCCGACGAAGGTATCGGATGTCAAAACGACTTCGCTTTCGACGCCAAGCTCGGAATCTTCCACGATAAATGGCGCGACAACATCCAACCAGCAGGAACCGGATTCTTTTTGTTGCTCTTTTTGTGAAGCAGAAGGCAGAAGAAAAAACGGCGCAGAGGCTTGGCCAGCCAGTGAACAGGAAACTGTTGCAAGAAATCTG
>CAYLJQ010000584.1:0-4677 GCA_964383955.1 uncultured Heliomicrobium sp.
AGGGCTGATCCGGATTTGGATCGTAAAGCGTCGTTGTGGGCGCACCGGCGACGGTGCGGTTTTGGCGTTTGTTGTTTTCGCGGGTGATGGCCGCTCCGATAACAACCGCGTGCTCAAGTTTGCCGGTGGAAAAGCGAGCGCGAAAATCCGTTTGGCTGTCCCAGATATTGTCTTCGGTAATCCACGAAGGGCCGTTGCGGTTGATTACCAAATTATCGTTGCTGGCAAAGCGCGGTGCGCTGGTGATTGAATTGCGCGTCGAACGGCCATACCGAAACTGCGTGCGGAAATTCAGGTTGTCTTTGAAATCCTGCTCGAATTTGATCGTCGCCAGGTCAGAATTCAGCTTTTCAAAATCGCGCGATTTCAGTCCGTAAAAGTTATCGCGTTCCACAGGCGCAGGTTTATCACGATAAGCCGCCAGCACGTTATGCGTCGCCGTCACCCAGGGAATTCCGTAATCAGGAATGTTGTCCTGCTTGTTTTTGAAATAGTTCAGTGTCAGCCGTGTCGGGCTTTCCAGGCCGAAAGCCAGCGACGGAGCAACGCCCCAGCGCCTGTTTTCCACCACATCGCGGCCAGCCACGCCGGATTCATGCCACAAGGCATTCAGTCGGAACGCTGTCCGTTCCCCCAGCCCAGCTTTTTTCAGCGGCAGGTTGATGTCGCCTGTAACGCGTTTGGTTCCATCAGAGCCAACGTTGAAACCGCCGTTGAAGAGATGGCCAAGTCCAGGTGATTTGCTGACCAGGTTGATTGTTCCACCTGCTGATCCACGGCCATTGAATGATGAGGAAGGTCCTTTTGCGACTTCGACCTGTTCCAGGTTGTACGGGTCGCGCGATTGCGGCCCCAGGTCGCGCACACCGTCTACAAACACGTCGTTACGCGCGCTGAAGCCACGCAGCGTCAGATTGTCGCCCGCCGCCACGCCACCTTCGCCAGCAGTCAGCGTCAAGCCCGGCACATTGCGCAACACGTCTCGCAACGTTGTCGCGGCTTGTTCTTCGATCACGGCTTTTGAAATGACGGTGATCGTTTGCGGCACGTCGCGAAGCGGTTCCGTGTATTTCGGCGAAGAGATTTGCGTGCGTCCGATGATATCCACAGATGCCGCCAAGCCGCTGATTTCCAGCGTTACGGTTTCTTTGGCAGTGAATTTGTACGCGACATTTGTGCCGGTCAGAATTTGTTGAAGCGCCTGTTCAGGCGTAAAAGTGCCGAAAACACCCGGCGAGCCAATGCTGCGAATGGCGTCAATTGGCACCACAACGCGCAAGCTGGTTTGTTTTTGAAACGCTTCCAGTACAGTGTCGAGCGGACCGGATGAAAGATTGAAGCGTTGTTCTTGTTGCGATTGATCCTGAACGTAGACGGTTTCCCATCCGCCGCATGTTTCCCGCAGATGCGTGACAGTCATCGCTTTGCTGCTGGTGTAGGGTGCGCTGGTCATCAGCGAACTGAACGCAAACAGCGAAGCCCAATACTTTGCTCCTCGGCGCGGTGATTTTTTGCAATTTGGTGCAGCATTTTTTCTACAACCTTTTTTCAATCTGACCTTCATCGTGTCCCTCCAAAATAAAAACCATGTTTATAAGGCTGTCGCGCCGCCTGGTTTTAGGCGAAGCGAATTGGATGAATATAGTGGTCGGCGGCGAATGCGGAGAGTCCTGGTTTCGCCGCCGAGCCATCGGTACTAACATTCTTCCCCTGTCGTGTGATCAAGACAGAATGCAGTACCAATCTTGTTGACCAAGACAGCCGACACTGGCAGCTTCATAGTCGGCATCCTTTACATTACCAATGATTCAACGAATTCCAGCGAATCTGGCGTTGGTTCGGTTTCGATTTGAATTCGTTTTTGTGTCTCGGCGATGACTTCTGCCAGCGCGCGAAATTGCTGTTTTGTGAACGTGAGCATTGCGTTGCCGCATTCCAGATGAATGCAGCCAACGCTGCATTTGTAGCAGCGCACCTGTAAACGCATTGACTCGAATGTTTCGTGGTCCACAACCTCTCTCTCCTTCTTCATTAAGCTGCCAGCGATAGACGTTGTCCTTGGACGGCACGAGAACCTAAGTTTCCAGGTTCACAAGCTTCGTTTAGGTAGGATTGCGGAGGCGGGATTGTTATCGCACCGTCTCCGCTTGCCGAGCTTCTCAACCAAGCGACAAATTCGACGGGCATAAAAGACATTCGACAGTTTCTTGTTTCCAGGTGAATGCGACCGCAGTCGCACAACCAGATTCGTGCGCTTTCCATTTCAAAATTCCTTATCCATAGGTTAGCGTGCATTTTGGCGATCAAATGCTGGCTCCAGCCAAAACGTGATTAGCAGACCTATGAACGCCGCAAGCCAACAAGCAGTTAATAACAATAGGATTTGGTTTTTCATTTCTTTCGCCCTTCAAGTGAGAGTTGTTTATGCAGACTTATGGACAGGTTGCTTGAACTACCTGTTCGACATTGAATGCCCGGATGTCTGTTGATAAAGCTTGTAATAAGCTGACGGTGACGAAAGGAGAGAGGTTTTATTTATCACTGTAAATTCTCCTAGCACGCGCAAAGCGGCTGTGCTGATATGTCAGAAACGCTGTGCTAGGATGACTTCGCACACCGCTTGTGAAGTTGCCAGAACCGAGCAGGCCGGTTGTTGCTTAAAGGCCTTCGGTGTTGCCGCACCGGAGGCTTTGTTTTTGGAATTTGGCAGTTGCTCCTGCCTTCTCAACCTTTACAGCTTAAATTTCTATCTAACGTTTTCAGTGTTGAAATCCCCTCCCTTATTGTTTGGGGACTAACGCGAATTTTTGAACACTATAAAAGTGATTTCTTGAGTTAAAGCTGAAAGTCATTTTCAAGAAAGGGGAAGATAGCTTGAGTTTGATAAGTCGTCAAGAGAATTTTTAGGAATGAAAGCTTGGGAAAATAGGCTGATTTTGAAAACAGGTTTATGTTGTTGGAATTACCCTGAAATCTGTTGAGACAGCTTCCTTTAGGGTTTATGAAGAGAAAAGGGTGTGCGTTTCGGAAGCAGTTTGGCCCAGCTTTTCGGCCAAGAAAAGCTGGATGGGTTTATCAACTTGAAGCTCTTGTTTCTGGCCGTTGGCTTGCTCTTCGTCCAACACAGTGCGGCGAAGCAATTCTGGCAGGTAACGGAGCAAAAGCATATAAGCCAATTCGCCATCACCCATTTGAGCAATGATCTCCAAAAAATCCTGGACCAGTTTGCTTTGTTCTTGCTGGTTCAATTTTTCCCACCAGCGGTCATAGTCGCGCCCGGCTTCCATATCTGCTATGGCGTGGATAAGTCGTCGAAACGAAGAAGGAAATGATTCCCAAATTGCATTACGGAATCCAGCCGGAACCTCGCCTGCTCCAGGCAATAGTTCCTCAATCGTGAAAGCACGTTCGGGGACAAGATGGCTATCCCGCAGCACGTCCAGGAATTCATCTGTCTCAATATGGTAATGCTCTTCAGGCGCAGCTTGGTCTGAAGGGCCGCCGCGTGGGGTTTGAACAGCTTGGGAAGTCAGCAGTTTGATGTACCCATAACGCTGCGAACGCACGCCTAACTCAACTCTGTAGCGGCGATCAGGAAAAACACTGAACCAGTATTCATTGGTAAATGCGGCATTGAAGAAAACAGAGATATTGGTCGTTTCATCAACCAGCTTCAGGACCGAGTGAAAGTTTCCAATTTCGCTTTTGGGAAAGATCTTCTGCAGGCGGTCAAACGGACTGTCCTTCAACTGCCAATAGACAAACAACCGAAATGGATCTTGGCATAGCGCCCGCATCATATCGAAGTCGTAATGTTCGGGAATGGGTAAGCCAAAATCCGGTCCTGGTGCAATAGCTACGACTTCGGCCAGCGGTTTTGCGTCAGTTGTCGCTGTGGTCGATGGTTCAATCAAAGATTCATCCAACGCAGGCTCATCGTTTTCGCCAATTGGTTTGGCAAGGATAGCATCCGGTACGGCCACTGGTTCAAAGGGATTACGTTCCACAAGTGGCACTAAAGACGACAAGTCAAAAAAGAAAGGCACTTTTGGCTTCTCCCAATCAGATATGGATAGTAGGAAACTAAACTTGGAACTTCTGAAAACGCTTATGCGATGGATGATGAACTTCGGGGCGAAGGGTAGGTGGGGTTTAAAGCTATGTCAAGCAGGCAAGAGCGAAGCCATTTTGCTTGGTTGACGGCTGGAACAGAGGTGGCTAAAGTGCCTTAGAAGTTGGCCATTTCCGGCCAGAATCACTCGCAAAATAACCTGTGCAAATTTCAGTTAATCAACAGCCTCATTGTAAAATTGTTGATTACTTGAACAATCTCTAGAAGAAAACGGAATCACCTGTAATGAGCATTAAAAAAGACCTTGCCTTGCCAACTCGTATCGGACGTTTAAGCGAGCTGGCCAATAATTTATGGTGGAGTTGGCAACCGACTGCCGATTTGTTGTTCCAGCATTTGGACAAGACGCTATGGGAAATTACCTATCATAATCCGGTCAAATTTTTGCAGCAGATATCGCCGTCAAAACTGGAAGCGGCAGCTTCTGACCCAGCGTTCTTGCGTCATTACGACGGAATCATGCTGGCTTTTGATAAGGCGTTAGCTGCCAAAGGAACTTGGTTTACTGAAAAGTATGCCCATTTAGCAGATCAAACAATTGCCTA
>CAYLJQ010000585.1:0-4666 GCA_964383955.1 uncultured Heliomicrobium sp.
CTGCACATAAATGCGGTCCCCTTTGAGCGCCGGCGAACCATAACCTTCACCGAGGTTTGCGATTGACCAGGTCACAGCCGGGCCTTTTTCAGGCCAGGCTTTGAGCAAGCCGGTCTCACTGGATAAACCATTGCGCAGCGGGCCACGCCACTGCGGCCAATCGGCTGCGGGAGCGGTCGTCCCCACTGGGATCGTCAGGAAAGCGAAAGAGCAGAGCAACGCAAACGAAAACAAAAATTTCAAAGTATTTCTCCTTACTTTTTGCCATTTTTGGCTGGGAACACCTTCGCGCCTGCGCGTGGTGCTTTGGGAGTCGTGTTGGAAGCCGTCAATTCTGCGGCTTTGTGAACCGCGGCGCGGATGCGCAGATAGGTGCCGCAGCGACACAGATTGCCGTTCATCGCCGCATCAATATCACCATCCGTTGGTTTGGGGTTTTTCGCGAGCAACGCGCAGGCCGACATGATTTGTCCAGCCTGGCAATAACCGCACTGCGGAACGTCCAGGTCTTGCCAGGCGACCTGCACCGGATGCGAGCCGTCGGGCGAGAGGCCTTCAATCGTTGTGACCGCAGCGTTGGCCGCAGCGGAAACCGGCGTCAGACATGCGCGGGTGGGTTTGCCATTTACGTGAACTGTACACGCGCCGCACATTCCGAAGCCGCAACCAAATTTCGTCCCTTTCAGATTGATTTCATCCCGCAAAAACCAAAGCAACGGCATTTCGGGATCGCCAGCAAACTGCTGGTTCTTTTATTCACTTTCAGCTTAATCATAAAAATTTCCTTGCAACGGATAAGCTGGACGCTTTTATTTCGGCGTCGTTGTTTGTTTTTGAATCCACTCACACAACAAATCCAGGTAACCCGGCTCCGGTCTGCGTCCGTGTAACCAACTCTCGGTTTGAATGCTATGGTCGGCACCGGCGTAGACGCGACAAGTGACGTTGCGGTTACCGCTTCGTGTGAAAGCAGCTTCGATGGCGGCGCGGCTTTCTGTCACCGGCACAAGCACGTCATTTTCTCCCCACACCGCCAGGACTGGAACGCGGACTTTTTCAAGCATCGGGATCGGGTCGTAATCCATCTTGGTGCGATACCAGGTCCACCACCAATTGTCCGGCGACAGGAGCGAACCCAGCGCCGAAGCCCACGCCTTTTCTTGAACAGCTTGTCTGGCCTCCGCATACGCCTGCCAGCCGGTTCCCGTCCGTGCGTAATGCTGCTGCAAATTCACAATGTTCAGCCCCTGCGCGACATCTGTTTCTGAGTTGGTAACGGCTCGCAACTGGCGCTCGTTTTGATAAAGATTCTGTTGCGCAAACGTCACGCCGGTCGCCGCTTGCATCACGACAAATGCGACATCAGCGGAGCGTGAAGCTGCCCACGGCGCGATGATCGCGCCTTCGCTCCCGCCCCAGGCTCCAATGCGCTTCGCGTCAATTGCCTGATGCCCTTTGAGAAAATTGACTCCCGCCAGCGCATCGTCCGCCAGGACGCTAAATGGGCTTGCCTTCCAACTGCCGGTTGAAGCCCCAACGCCGCGTTTGTCATAAATCAGAACCGCAATCCCGCGCCTTGCCAGAATGTCAGCGTAGTAACGATAGGTTTCCCTGCCGTCATCGCCTGAGCCGTGAATGAAGATCACCGCGGGATGCGATCCGGTTCCTGAGGGAACATACAGCGTTCCGGCCAGCGTGACCTCTCCATTTTGAAACCGCACTTCTTCCTGACGCGGCGTACGAATCCATCGTATTAACCCAAACGCCAGCGCGCTTAGAGCAATTATCAGCGTGATAAGGATTACCTTCTTGCCCATACGCATTTCATCGTAACTGGAATTACGCGAAACTGAAGCCCTGCTTCGTCATCGGCATCGTGCGGATGCGTTCGCCCGCCGCCGTGAAAATCGCATTGCAGACGGCGGGCAGAATCGGCGGCAAAGCCGGTTCGCCCATACCCGTTGGCGGGTTATTAGTTTTCAGGAAATTGACTTCGATTGGCGGCGCTTGCGACATTCTCAGCCACGGATGCTGATGATAGTTCGATTGCACGACGGCCCCGTTTTTCAGCGTGATTTCCTGGATCATTTCGCTCAGCCCATCTATGACCGCGCCTTGCACCTGCGTTTCGGCGGAACTGGGATTGATAATGTGGCTGCCCACGTCAGCCGCAACCCATACTTTATTCACTTTGATTTTCTTGTTCGCTGCCACCGTGACTTCAGCAACTTCAGCGAAGTATCCGCCATGGCTGAAATGAAAGGCTACTCCCATCGCTGTGCCTTTGGGCAAAGTGCGTTTGCCCCAGCCGGATTTTTCAGCGGCCAGTTTGATGACGCCGATCATGCGTGAAGCGTCCAAGCCTCGTTCACGCTGCCCTAATGGCAGCGGCGTATTTCCCAACAAATCCAAACGGAATTGCACGGGGTCTTTACCTGTGGCAGCGGCGAGTTCGTCAATGAAAGATTGAATCACCCACGCCGTACTGTTTGAGTAAGGCGCGCGCAAGGCTCCGGTTTTGAGTCCCAACCCCATCACTGAAGATTGCACGCGAAAATTCGGCACGAAACGCGCCGGAAATTCGCCCGGTTGAAAACCGCCGTCGTGCGCGAAGTTGTTCCCTTCGCCGAAAGCAACAAAGTGATCGTGCCAAGCAACCAGCTTGCCGCTGTTGTCTACCGCAGCCTTCATAAACTGGAAGCCGCCGCAGCGATAATAATCGTGTTGGATGTCGTCTTCGCGCGACCAGAGCAACTTGACCGGCGCGTTGATCTGTTTAGAAATCCACGCGGCGTCGAGCATGATGTCGTTATATGCACGCCGCCCGAATCCGCCGCCGCCGCGCACGACGTGAACCGTCACGTCGTTTTCAGACATCTTGAGCAATTGCGCCGTCGCCGTGCGTCCGGGTTGCGGAATCTGGCTCGTAGACCAAATTTCGAGCTTACCGTCTTTGTAATGCGCCGTGCAATTTTGCGGCTCCATCGTGCCGTGCGCAATGAAAGGAATCGTGTAATTGGCTTCGATGGCTTTGACATCATCACGTTTGAAAACAGTTTCGACTTCGCCGTCCTGCCTGAGCGTACGCATCGGCGTTTGTTTGGAAAGCTCAACTGCTTTTTTGGCAAGCTCGGCGCTGTCTTGCGTGCCCCATTTGCCGGAGTCCCATTTTACTTCCAGTTTTTCGCGCGCGGATTGTGCCGCCCACCAACTGTCAGCCACGATGGCGACGCCGGATTCAAAGCCGGGGTCTTGGAACAGGTAATTTGGATAATCATTGGCGAGCGGACGCCCTTCGATGATGAACGCATGCTTGACGCCTTTCATCGCCTTGATCGCATCGAGATTCGCACTCACAGCTTTGCCGCCCAGCACCGGTGTGCGCTGCATCACGGCGTAAAGCATCCCCGGCACTTTCACATCAATGCCGAAAATCGGTTTGCCGGTCACGATGTCTTTGGTTTCTACGCTGACGGTAGACGTGCCAATGATTTTGTAATCCTTCGGGTCTTTTAGCTTGAGCTTACTAAAATCAGGCACGGGGCTGGTCGCGGCTTTCGCTGCGAGTTCGCCATAACCCAACGAACGATTCGATGCTTTGTGATGCACGCGACCAGAAGCGGTCGAACATTCGGATTCTGCTACGCCCCAGGTTTGCGCGGCTGCGGCCACGATCATTTGCCGCCCGGCGGCACCCATCTGCCGCATCGCAACCCAATTTCCCGGCGTGCCCGAACTGCCGCCCGTAAATTGATTGCCGTATTTGGGATGCGCATCGGGACGCACGACGCGCACATCCTTCCAGTCCACATCCAGCTCTTCAGCGATCAGCATCGGCAGCGTGTTGTAAATATTCTGTCCGATTTCCGTGTTTCTTGAAGTGAGCGTCACGATGCCGTCAGCCGCGATGCGAATGAAATCATTCGGAGCCAGTAAGGCTTGTGGTGGTCCTTGCGCAAGCGCAGCCGCCTTGGGATACAAGCCCAACAGTAAGCCTCCGCCTGCCAGCGCGGTGGCCTGAAGAAACGAGCGACGATTGATATTTGTCTTTGTCATAGGGCTCCTTATTTCTTGTTGGGTGATAAGCGTGCGCCCGTGCGCGGCGCTTTGGCGGCAGGCTTGGCAGCCGCTTTCGCAGGCGTCGTCTCAGCCGCTTTATGAATCGCCGCGCGAATGCGCAAGTACGTTCCGCAGCGGCACAGATTGCCATTCATCGCCGAATCAATCTCCGCATCAGTGGGTTTGGGATTTTTCGCGAGCAATGCGCAAGCCGACATCATCTGTCCGGCCTGACAATACCCGCACTGCGCTACGTCGAGTTCCTGCCACGCAACCTGCACCGGATGCGAACCGTCGGGCGAGAGACCTTCAATCGTCGTCACGGATTTGTTCGCCACAGCCGACACGGGCGTAAAGCAAGCGCGTGTCGGCTGTCCATTCACATGCACCGTACACGCGCCGCACAAGCCCATGCCGCAACCGAACTTCGTGCCCTTTAGGTCAAGCTCGTCGCGCAATACCCAGAGCAATGGCGTCTCAGGATCGCCATCGAATTGCTGGTTCTTTCCGTTTACTTTCAGTTTGATCATCAGTGTTCTCCTTAAACTTTAGCTTTGTCCCGGTTACTTTTGCTTTGGATATTTGTCCAGCCCTTTTTGGGTAAGCC
>CAYLJQ010000586.1:0-4662 GCA_964383955.1 uncultured Heliomicrobium sp.
CCACTCGAAGCTGATTGACGCTCAACGCGAAGCAATGGCTAGTCAGCTTGAAAGTTTGCAGCAAGATATTGAAAAGCTTGAAGACGAATTGAAAGGCAAATAAGCCGTCGAAAATCGCAGTTTGCTCAGCCCCAACCCGTCAGCTAAACTCCCTGTTTCATCTTTAACACAAATTCTTGTCTGTGGCTGACTGCTCGGAACTTTATGGCTATTGATCGCATTACGGTGCGTGGCGCGCGCCAGCACAATCTGAAAAACATCAGCTTGGAAATCCCTCGCAACCAGTTGACGGTCATTACTGGTCTGAGCGGTTCGGGGAAATCCAGCTTGGCGTTCGACACGATTTATGCCGAAGGGCAGCGGCGATACGTCGAATCGTTGTCGGCGTATGCGCGGCAGTTTTTGGAGCAACTGGAAAAACCGGACGTGGATGCCGTCGAGGGATTATCCCCGGCAATTTCCATTGAACAGAAAACCACCAGCCGCAGTCCGCGTTCGACCGTCGGCACGGTGACCGAAGTTTATGATTATCTGCGGTTACTGTTTTCTTCGGTGGGCCAGCCGCATTGCCCTCAATGCGGACGCCCGGTTTCCCGACAGTCTACTGATCAAATCATCCAAAGCGTCAAAGAATTGCCCGAAGGTCAGCGTGTGATGATCCTGGCGCCGATTGTTCGTGGCCGCAAAGGTGAGTTCAAAAAGGAGCTGGAAAAGCTGCAAAAGAGCGGTTTCAACCGCGTGCGGATTGACGGCGAGATGATGACGCTGGATGACGACATCAAACTGGACAAGCGCCGCAATCACACCATCGAAGTTGTTGTTGACCGGTTGCTGATCAAAGAAGGCATCGCTCCCCGCTTGGAAGAATCTGTGCGGACAGCGACCAAGCTGACCGAAGGCATTGTGTTGATTTCCATCGTTGACGGCGAAGAGCGCATGTATTCCGAAAAGATGGCGTGCGTGTTTTGCGGCATTTCGGTGGCGCAATTGGAACCGCGCTCGTTTTCGTTCAACTCGGCTTACGGCGCGTGCAAAGCATGCAACGGGCTGGGCATCGCTTACGAACTTGATCCGTCAAAGTTGATTTTGGACGGATCAATTCCCATCAACCAACTGCAATTCGTCGGTGAAGAAGACAAGGCGACGGATTCTTATTTGCGCGAAGCTTTGCTGGCTGTCGCGCGTCATTTCGATCAACCGGTCGAAACGCCGTTCGCCAAACTGCCGAAAAAAGTCCGTGAAGCCTTCTTCGGCGGGCTGAAAGAAAAGGTCGAATTCCGATACGGCGATTACAAATACAAAGCTGAATGGAAAGGCGCGACGGCATTTTTGATGGATGCGATGAAACGGTTGCAAACGAACGCCGCGGACGAAGAATCGCGTTCGGCGCTGGAATCGTTGATTTCGCCAATCGCTTGTCCTGCCTGCGACGGAGCGCGCTTGCGGCCTGAATCCCTGGCCGTTCGGTTGAACGAAAAATCCATCGCTGAATATTCGCGGCTGCCGATTGAATCGGCGATCACGGCCTTTGCCGACATCAAGCTCAGCGCCCGCGAAGATCTGATCGCCGGTCGAGTCTTGAAAGAAATCCGCGACCGGTTGAGGTTTCTGAATTCTGTTGGGCTTGGGTATTTGGCGCTGGATCGTCCTTCGTCCAGTTTGTCGGGTGGAGAAAGCCAGCGAATCCGGTTAGCGACGCAAATTGGGTCGCAACTTCGCGGCGTGCTGTATGTGCTAGACGAACCTTCGATTGGCTTGCATCCGCGCGACAATCAAAAACTGCTGGAAACGCTGGCTACCTTGCGCGATTTGGGCAACACGGTTCTGGTCGTCGAACACGATGAAGAAACTATTCGCCGCGCCGATTTCGTTGTTGACCTCGGTCCCGGAGCAGGAACGCACGGCGGCGAAGTTGTCGCCATCGGCAAGCCGGACGACATCGCGAATACGAAAGCTTCGTTAACCGGACAATACATGTCGGGCGAAATGCAGATTGCCGTTCCCAAACAACGCCGCCAGCCGAATGGCAAAGCCATCACTGTTCGCGGAGCGACTGAGCATAATTTGAAAAATGTTGACGCCAGCTTTCCGCTGGGCGTGCTGACGGTGGTGACGGGCGTTTCCGGCTCCGGCAAATCCACGTTGGTCGAAGACATTTTATACCGAGCGTTAGCTCGCAAGATTTATCGCAGTCTGGCTGAACCTGGCGCGCATGCCGCCATCGAAGGTCTGGAGCACATAGACAAAGTCATTGAAATTGATCAATCGCCGATTGGACGCACGCCGCGCTCGAACCCTGCGACGTACACAGGATTGTTTACGCCCATTCGTGAGTTGTATTCGATGCTGCCTGAATCTCGCGAACGCGGCTACAAGCCTGGACGCTTTTCCTTCAACGTCAAAGGTGGGCGTTGCGAAACCTGTCAGGGAGACGGGTTGAAACGCATTGAGATGAACTTTCTGCCGGACGTGTACGTTACCTGCGAAGTTTGCCGGGGCGGACGATACAACCGCGAAACGCTGGACGTCCGGTATCAAGGCAAGAACATTTCTCAGCTTCTGGACACCACCATCGAAGACGCCTTGCCGCTGCTGGAAAATCATCCGCAGATCAAACAGAAGTTGCAGACCATTTATGAAGTCGGCTTGGGGTACGTTAGCCTGGGACAATCGTCCACGACGCTTTCCGGCGGCGAAGCGCAGCGCATCAAACTGGCCAAGGAATTGTCCAAACGCGCTACTGGCCGGACGATTTACATTCTGGACGAACCGACGACCGGCTTGCACTTTGAAGATGTGCGGAAGTTGCTGGATGTCCTGCAGCGGCTGGTTGATCTGGGCAACACGGTCATCATCATCGAACACAATCTGGACGTGATTAAATCCGCCGACTGGATTATTGACCTTGGCCCAGAAGGCGGCGAAGGCGGTGGCAAAATTATTGCCGAAGGCACGCCGGAACAAATCGCCAAGAACAAAAAATCCTACACAGGGCAAGCGTTGCGTCCTGTGTTGACCAGTAAGGTGTAAATATCCTTTTGGCGGCTGATATTCGCTTGACGCAAGGTTCCCGGCGTGGGAACCTTTGCTCGCCGACTTAGTTTGCTGAGGCAAGTGAAAATAAATTTGGAAAGGCGTGGATGCGGATCATTTCATATGGAAGAATCAGGGAGTTTTACGAGCTTCACCCTGAAAGCCAAGTTTCGCTCGACGCTTGGTACGACATTACTTCCGATGCGGACTGGGTGAGCTTTGCAGATATACGCAGAACATTTCGTAGTGCGGATATTTATGGCACTTGCACGATCTTCGATGTTGGCAACAACAAATACAGATTGATCGCTTGGATGAGTTACAAAACCCATAAAGTTTTTATTCGGAGCGTTCTGACTCATGCTGAATACGACAAAGACAAATGGAAAAGTGATTGCCAAAAAAGTTAATCGTGAAAAGTACGGGAACTTGCTGGCTTCCACATGGCCGACCGTCATCCGCACAAAAGCGGAAAATGATTACTACTTGGCTGTCGTCGAAGGCTTGATGCAGAAAGGCGATGAGATAAGCAAAGAAGAGGTGGCATTGCTGGATTTGCTGGCGTTGCTGATCGAAACCTTCGAGAAAAGCTATTACGAAATCAAAAAGTCCACGCCACAGGCAGTGCTCAACGAATTGATTGCCGCAAATCAACTGAAACAAAGCGACTTACTGCCAGTATTTGGATCGAAAAGCAGAGTGTCTGAAGTCGTCAACGGTAAGCGCCAAATCAGCAAAGAACAGGCAAAAAGGCTCGCGGGTTTCTTTCATGTTTCAGCCGATCTGTTCATCTGATGAAAATCTCCGCCAAGATCAACGTTTACAATGAAGAAGCGAATATTCCCGCTTTGTGTGAGAGTCTGTCGTGGGCAGATGAAATTGTCATTTGCGATTCGTATTCGACAGACCGCACCGTGGAACTGGCCAAACAATACACAGACAAAATCGTTTACAGAGAGTTTCGCGGCTACAAAGACAAACACGAATACTCTGATTCGATGACGACCGGCGATTGGATTTTGTGGATGGATGCCGACGAACGCGTGACGCCGGAATTGCGCGCTTCCATCGAAGCTTTGCGGCAGCGCGACCCGGCCACCATGCCTGACGGCTTCTGGATTTCTCGCAAGACAAACTTTCTTGGCCGGTGGATTCTACATTCCGGCTGGTTCCCGGATTTCCAAATGCGGCTGTATCGTAAAGCCGGCAGCTACTGGGACGGCGTAGCCCCACACGAGGTCGCGCATGTGCGCGGACGGACCGAAAAGCTGCCGGGCGAATTGCTTCATTACACGGCGGATGACCTTACCGATTACCATCGCCGCGTGCTGACCTACGCCACGCTTTCCGCCGAGCATCTATTCACCAAAGGCAAACGGGCGAGCGTCATTGATCTTTTCGTCCTGCCAATTGCCGCGTTTATTCGTAGCTATCTGGTCAAGCGAGGCTTTCTGGACGGCATTCAAGGATTGATTATCGCGGGCTTTACGGCGTATGGCGTATTTCTACGGTACGCCAAGGTGTGGGAAGCTGGCCAAGATTCAAAAACTCCTCGTTAGTAAGAGGGAATTGAGTAGTAGTCCGCCACGGTGAAATTGATGGATGTTCTTTGAACTTGCACTCGACTGG
>CAYLJQ010000587.1:0-4650 GCA_964383955.1 uncultured Heliomicrobium sp.
AGTTTTACATGGGGCGCGAGATCGCTCACGTAATGGGGCATCAGGGAGCCGATTGGCTGGAACGCCCCGACCGCGAACAAACCGAATTGCCATCAGACGTCGTCAAGCAGATGAATTTGAAGCCGACGGATACGGTCGCTGACATTGGCGCGGGAACAGGCTATTTCACGTTTCGCATCGCTCCGCTGGTCAAGCAGGGCAAAGTCCTGGCCGTAGACATTCAGCCCGAAATGCTTTCAATGATCGAAGAGCGCAAGAAGCGGTTCAAAGCCGACAACGTCACCGGCATCTTGAGCACGGAAACCGACACCAAATTGCCCGCCGCTTCGGTGGATGTGGTGCTGTTTGTGGATGCCTACCACGAATTTTCCTACCCGCGCGAAATGATGGAAAGCATCGTCAAAGGCTTGAAGCCGGGCGGTCGCGTCGTTCAGATTGAATATCGCGGCGAAGATCCCGACGTTCCCATCAAACGCTTGCACAAGATGACTGTCGCCCAAGCCAAAAAGGAAATGGCCGCAGTCGGTCTGGTCTGGAAAGAAACCAAAGACTTTTTGCCGCAACAACACTTTCTGGTGTTCGAAAAGCCCAAGCAGTAAAAGAGCGAACATGGCTGAACTAAGCTACGGCGAATTTGCGCGGATGATTTACGCGACGAACATGCTTTCCGATCCGTGGTTGCGGGGCAAAGAGCGCTTTCGGTTGCAGCCGGTTGTGCTGCGCCAGCAGCAAGCCGATCAATTCGCACTCGCCGCAGAGCGTGTTGGTGCGCTGTTCAACGAAATCAGCGAAATTGTTGTGGAGCATCCCGAATTGCTGGATGAGTTTTTTGGCTTAACGCCCTTTCAAAAAGCCATGTGGTTGGCTTCGGGCGGACGCTGGCATGGCATTGCGCGTGTGGATTTGTTCCTTTGTACTGATGGCGTGATTCGAGCTTGCGAGATGAATTCCGATACGCCGTCCGGTGAAGCTGAAGCCGTGCTGCTGAATCAAATGCTGCATTCGTTTCACCCGAACACGACTGATCCGAACACAAACTTTCCCGAAGCCTTCTGGCAAATGCTGGTCGCCTCACATCAAGCACGCTTTATTGATGAGGGAAATCCGCAATCCACAATTCGCGATCCGCAATCCGTTGCCATCATTTACCCCACTGATTTGCCTGAAGACTTGAGCATGATTGCCATCTACAAACAATGGCTGGAAGAACACGGTTGCCAGGTCGTTCTGGGTTCACCTTTTAATTTGGGATTGGACAACCGGCAACGTGTGACGGTGATAGGCCAGCCGGTGGATTTGATTCTGCGGCATTACAAAACCGACTGGTGGGGAGAGCGCGAAATCGTCTGGACGAATCAGGCGGAATTTCCGGACCCTGATCCGCTCGACCGTGAATTGCTGCTGTTGCTGGAAGCGGAAAACGAAGGGCGCGTGACCGTCGTCAATCCATTCGGTTCGGTCATCACGCAAAACAAGCTGGCAATGGCGTTGATGTGGGAACGGCAGGAACTGTTTTCATCCGAAGCGCGAGAATGGATTGCTGAGCTGATTCCCGAAACGCGGCGCGCAACTGAACTCGACCTGCATCAACTCAACCGCGAAGACTGGGTGCTGAAATCGGTTTACGGCTGCGAAGGCGATTCCGTTATCTGCGGAGCTTTTGCCAAACCGCAAGATTGGCAACTGGCGCTGACAACCTTGATTCCTCGGCACTGGATTGCACAACGATTTTTTGACGTTGCGCCGATTGAAGACTCACAAACGATGGAAACTCTGTTGCCAAATTACGGCGTTTATTTGCTGGGCGGAAACGCCGCCGGGTTTTATACGCGACTTTCCAAAAAGGCTACGGATTACACTGCCGTCACTGCGCCAACATTCATCTCAGCCGACTAACTACTCAAATCGGATGCGCAAACCTCCGCGCACCAGTCTGGGCATGCCTATGTTTTCAATCGGAGTGCGCGCGACGACGAATTGTTCATTCAACAAATTCTGCACCGCGATAAACGCTTCCAGGTATTTGGCGATGGGTTTGGAAACTGACACATCAATCAAGGCAAAACTGCCCAGCGGCAACAGGTTTTGATCGTCATCAAACTGGCGGCCAGAGGCGCGGAATTGCATTGCCGCTGTGACAAAACGCGGATGCGAATACACGGTTTGCAGCGTGAATTGATGTCTTGGAACCTGGGGAATCAGATTATCTTCCAGGATGACATCTTGCGGAGCGCGCCGAACGGTCGCATCGGCGAACAAATACCCGGCGGAGACTTGCCAATAACGCGCGAAGCGAAAATCCGATTCGGCCTCGATGCCGCGCGAACGTGTGCGGCCCAGGTTGCGGCGTTCGCGTGTGGTCAGCGCAGGCGTTACGGACAACGTGAAGTTTGAAACCGGATTCATCGTTTCCGTCCAATACCCGGTCAGGCGGGTGGTGATGTTGCTTGTCGGATTCCAGCTTGCGCCAATTTCGCCGCCGGTCAGGCGTTCAGCCACAAGATTTTCGCTGGGATTGGTTTGCGTGTTGCCAACGCGGAAGCCTCGATAAAGTTCATTCAGCGTCGGAGCGCGAAAAGACCTGTACGCTGCGGCGCGAAGCGACACTTGTTCTGTCGGTCGGAAAATCAGCGACAGGCGTGGGCTGAAGGCATCCAGCGAGCGGGCAGGGAAGAAGCGCGGCGTGACGGCTCCGGTCGTCAGGTTGCGCGACACCGAAGCTGCCGAAGAATCTCGCCACGTGTCATAACGGGCATTCACGGACAACTGCCAGCGCGTAGAAATCGTTACAAGGTCTTGAATGAAAAATCCTGCGCGGCGCTGACGGCCTCCTGCACTGGTAAAGGTCGTTGCTCGGTTATTGGTGATGGCTTCTTCGTCGCTGGTTCCGCGAACGCCGCGAACGTCAACTCCGGCGACCAGCAATTGATTTTCAAACCCACGCGACCAGCCAAAAGAAATCCCCGCATCGCGTGAAGGCACAAACTGCAAACGGTTCAGCGCCTCGGAGTTTCGATTTGCCGCAACTGCCGAAAAGGTTTGGTGATAGCGTTGCTGATTGGCGAATAAGGTCAAGTTCCAGTTGCTGCCGTCGGCGGTTTTGAAGTGTCCGCCAACCGCAAGCGATTCCGTAGCTGTGTCATTGATTTGCAGCACAGTGCCGTTCAGCCGATCCTCGTCAAACAGCGAACCGCGCACGAAGAAGGAATTTTCAGGCGAAAAGTCGTAACCAAGCCTCAGCGTCAGCGCGCGATGTTTTGAAGCCGCTAGCGCATCCGCCGTTCCGCGCAAGTTTGGCGCGATGATGAAATAGCCATCGGTTCTGTACGCTTCCCCGTAAAGCGCAGCCTGGAAACCTTTCCATTTGTCAGCCGCGAAGAAAGAAATATCCGCCGTGTCGCGCGTGCCGTAACTGGCTTCTGCGTTGATCACACGAGTTGATGGTTTGGTCAGCAGGTTGATCACTCCGCTGAGCGCGTCTGATCCGTATAAATCCGATGAACCGCCGCGAACGATTTCAACCCGGTCAATTGCTGTGCGCGGCACGCGATCCCAATACACCCAGCCTCCGAAAGCATCGTTGAGCGGCACTCCGTCGGCCAATACCAAAGTCCGGCTTGCGCCCGTGGCTCCTGCCCCGCGCAGGCTAACGCCTTGCGTTGTGGGATTGGCAACGACGCTGCTTGAACGGCGAAAAATGCTGAAGCCCGGAACTTGTCGCAGCAGGTCGTCAACCGTTTGTGCCGCCGCGTTGCTGAAGTCTTCGGAGTCCAAAACGGAAACGCTGGCCGGAGCGTCGCTCAAGCGAATCTCTGTTCTGGCGGGTGTCACGATGACGGTTTCTGCCAGCGAAGCCGGTTCAAGCTGAACGTTCAACGTTTGCGCGGCACTGACTGTGATTTGTTGTTTATGCGCGGCAAAGCCCGAAGCCATCACGCGAAATTCATAAGCGCCAGGCGAAAGCTTCAATGTGAATTGACCATTGTCGTCTGAAGTTGTTGTGCTGGTTCCGGCAGAGATTTTCGCGTTGCTGATCGAACTGCCGCGAGAATCGGTAATGCGTCCAGTCAGTTCCCACTGCGGGTTTTGCGCGTTCGCGCAAAAAACGAAACTGGAAGCAAGCAACACGGCGAGCGCGAGGCGAGTTGGCGATAGTTTCATCGGGTTTGGCTCAGTCGTGTGAAAGCGAATGAGGCTTCTCCTTCTCGTTGAGATTCAATTGATAGAGTTGATTTTGAAATCGAATCGTAACAAGTCCGCCGCAGAATCACCATCATTTCAATTCTTGGTACATGGTTTTTGCCAAACTTTAGTGATGAATCTGTTTCGTTTTTTGTGATCAAGCCTGATTCGATAATCGTGGGAATAAACTGCCCACTGATGGCCACAGTCAGGGCATTGGTAAAGATACCAGTCCCACTTTTGTCGCTTTCCATTCGATTTTCCAGGACAGACAGAACAAAAGAACGTTAAGCAATAATCGTCGCCCGAAACAGGCGAAGGGCCAAATCCAAAGAACTTCGCAACGGCTGAGCCTAAACGTGTATCGCCAAAATCTTTGAACATCCAGCCGAAGAGTTGCCGTGCCAGATGAAAGAGAAGCAAGACGACAAATTTCAAAACTTCAGCCAGTAATTCAGCCATCACAAA
>CAYLJQ010000588.1:0-4645 GCA_964383955.1 uncultured Heliomicrobium sp.
GTGCGCCTGGCGCTGCTGAAAGAATTGTCCGAAGTGAACATCGCTTTTTTCGACGAACCCACAACCAATATGGACGAAGAGCGGCGGCGCAATCTGGCGCAGCAAATCGGCCGTATCAAAGATTTCCAGCAATTGTTCGTCATCAGCCACGACGACAGTTTTGAAGGATTTACAGACCAGATTGTGACGCTCAGCCGACAAGATTAATACTTCAGCCGATATAGAAAGTTTGCCTTGCTGAAAGAATAGGCGACGATAAACCCAATCAACCCGGGCCAATCGCCGCCTGTGTCCAGCCGGAAATACTTGTGCGATGCTACTTCTTTTTCGTGCTTTCCTCTTTGCAGAGTGTGAACAACAACTAAATTACCAATTCGGAGGAGCGCCGACCGGATATTGCTCCATGTCCAGAATAGAACCGGTAATGAGTTCGCTTTCGTCACTGGCGAAATACAATGCGGCCAGCGCGATGTCTTGCGGCGCAAGCAAACGTCCCCAGGGACGAGTTTTGACGGCTTCCGCCAGCCAGTTTTCGCCTTTACCTTCTTCTTCGACTTTGACGCGGTGTTCATTGGGCGTCATCGTCCGGCCCACATTCAATTGATTGACGCGGATTTGGTACTGATTCAGGTAGCTGGCGGTATTTTTGGTGAACACCATCATTGCGCCTTTGGTGGCGGAATAAGCCATCAGCTTCGGTTCGCCAATGTAGGCGTTGACAGAGCCGATGTTAATGATTGAACCGGAGCGGCGCTGCTTCATGTACTTCACGGCCTGTTGAGTGCAAATGAAGGCACTACGGACGTTTGTGGCAAAAAGCTGGTCCCATAACTCTACAGTTGTGTCTTCAATCGTCCCGCGCGTGCTTAAGCCAACGTTGTTGACCAGCGCGTCAATCTGGCCGAAATGTTCAATGGTTCTGTCAATCAATGCGCGGCATTCCGCTTCAATGGAAACGTCGGCGCGGTGAAAAATCGCCGGACAGTCTTGTTTCACAAGGTCGGCGGCAACGGCTTCGCCTTTTTCTGTGTCACGGCCTGAAATAACCACGCTGGCACCTTGTTCGGCAAACAACCGGGCAATTCCTTCGCCCATTCCGGAACCCGAACCGGTTATGACTGCAACTTTGTTTTTCATTCGATTCATAAATTTTCAGTCCTCGTACCCTTTCACTTTGCCGCGAGCTTTCTTTCGCTCGCCGGTTAATTTCTTTTCTTTGCGCCGCTCTTCTTTCGAAGAGCGGCTGGGTTTGGTTGCGCGCCGCGCTTTACGAACGCGCTGCCGCGCTTCCAGCTTTTCTGCCATTCGATCAAACGCGGCTTCGCGGTTGGCGGATTGCGACCGCCGCTCGGTGGCGGTAACGATCAACCCGCTGGGGCGATGCGTCAGGCGCACACCGGTTTCGACTTTGTTGCGATGCTGGCCGCCCGGGCCACCGGCAACGAAAAACTCCACATCGCAATCTCGTTCCAGCGATTCGCGGTCGGTTGGAAATCTTGTTACTAAAAGCGGTGCTATTGGTTCGTCGTTTGTAGCCATAAACGCATTTTACTTGGCCAACTGCTTCTGAGAAAATCCGCGTCGTTGGAATTCCCACAAAACAAACATTACGAATCACATCAGTCGTAAAATTCAATCAACCAAATTTTCGGGAGGAGTTTATGAAACTCAGATTTACGTTCCATCTCGCCTGCGCATTGTGCCTGGCGCTAGTCGCAAACGTTGTTGCCTTTGACAAAGCAGACGCTGTCAAACAAGCGGGCAAAGCTTCAACAGTGTTCAAGGAAATCATGGACGCGCCGGACAAAGCCGTGCCGCAGAACGTGCTGGACAAAGCCAACTGCATTGCTGTTTTCCCCGGCGTGATCAAAGCCGGTCTTTTAGGGCTTGGCGGACGCGGCGGACGTGGCGTCGCCAGTTGCCGCACCAAAACCGGTTGGAGCAGCCCTGCGTTTTTTGACCTGAAAGGCGGAAGTTTGGGACCGCAAATCGGTGTTCAGTCCACAGACTTCGTGTTTCTGTTTATGAATGAAAAAGGATTGAGCAGTTTGCTCAAAAGCAAGTTTGAACTTGGCGGTGACGCTTCCGTCGCCGCTGGCCCGGTTGGCCGCCAGGCTGGCGCTTCAACCGATCTAAGGCTCAATGCGGAAATCCTTTCCTACTCGCGCAGCAAAGGCCTGTTCGCTGGACTGGAACTAAAAGGCGCAGTCATCACGCTTGATGAAAGCGACATGGAAGCGATTTACGGCAAAGGTTTCGCGGCAGAAGCAATACTCAAAGGCAGCAAATCTTCAACCGCCGTCGCGGCTTATCCAACCACGCTCAAGCGGTATTCGAAGTAATCGAATTGCTTGCCTCAATCAGGAATGCGGCGGTTCGAAAAACTGCTGAAACGTCATCAACCGTCGCATTCCATCAAAACTCACCCCACTATGACCCGATCAGTTTCCCCACCCACAGGAAAATCTGTTGCTGCTTACGTCGTCGCCGTCCTGCTGACGCTGCTGTTTACCGCATCAATCCTGAAGCTATGGCAAGCCGATTTGCGCATGCCGCTGACTTATTACGGCGAAGCGAATTACAACGCCATGCTGGTCAAAGGCATTTTGGATTTCGGCTGGCATGTGGATAACCCTGCGATGGCCGCGCCCGGAGAGTTGAACCTGCGCGACGTGCCAATGATGGATAACAACCTGATTTTTGCGATGATCAAATTGATCGGGTTGTTCACAAAAGATTACGGCTTGGTTCTGAACCTGTTTTATCTGCTGACATTTCCGCTGGTAACCCTGTCGGCAATGTTTGCGCTGCGGCAATTCGGCATTTCGCGGTCTTCATCAATTTTTGCCAGCGTGCTGTATTCGTTGCTGCCTTACCACTTTGTGCGAGGGCAGCATCATTTGTTTTTAGCCGCTTATTTTCTGGTCCCGCTGGCGGTGCTTGTTACCCTGTGGCTGGCAACGGGAAAGTTGTCGCTGACAGATACGGCAACAGGCAAGTTCCATTTGAACTGGCGCGAACCGAAGCTGATCGCTTCAATCATCATTTGTCTGATGATTTCGGCTGGCGGAACTTACTACGCGTTTTTTACCTGTTTCTTTCTGCTGGTAGCCGGATTTGTCGTGGCAATCAGCCGCCGCAACTGGCGATGCTTGGTTTTGCCTGCGGCAATGATTGCCGTCATTTTTGGCGGGCTGATGGCCAATCTGTTGCCAAGCGTTTTATACCTGCGGCAACACGGCGACACGCCCATCGTTCGCCGGGCCTCAATTGACGCTGAGCTGTATTCCTTTCGATTGTCGCAACTTCTGTTGCCGGTCAGCGGACATCGAGTGGCTTTGCTGGCAAAACTGAAAGCCGCCTTCAACCAGCGGCAATTCATCAATGAAAACGATGACGCTACGCTGGGAATGATCGGCATTCTTGGCTTTGTGATTTTGTTTGGCTGGCTGCTTGTTCGCAAACCGGAATTTGGCCGATTGGAAACCGATGGTTCTGGCGGCTTGCTCAGCCACTTGAGCATTCTGAATCTGGCGGCAATCTTGCTCGCCACCTTTGGCAGCATTGGAGCGCTGGTTGCGTTGGTACTGACGCCAAAGATTCGCGCTTACAACCGCATCAGCATCTTTATTGCGTTCTTTTCCCTGATGACGATTGCCTGGCTGTTAGACCAGTTTGCCGGGCGATTTGTTAAGTCCCGTTTGCGGCAAATTGCGTTCGCAGGTTGCTTGCTGGTTGCGCTGGCGGTGGGAGTGTTCGACCAAACCTCTGCGCGGTTTGTGCCGGATTACCCAAAGAACAAAGCCGAATACGATTCCGACCAGAAGTTCATGCATCAGCTTCAGGCGGCGTTGCCCGCTGGCGCGATGATCTTTCAACTGCCGTTTGTGTCGTTTCCTGAATCGCCGAAAACGGGCAGGATGTTTGATTACGACCATGCGCGCGGCTATTTGCAAACGGAAGGCTTGCGGTGGAGTTACGGCGCGATGAAAGGCCGCGACGACGAAGCCTGGCAAAAATTGCTGACGTCCAAACCCGTGCCCGAAATGGTCGAAGCCGTGGCGCTGAGCGGGTTTCAAGGTTTGTATCTAAACCGCGAAGGCTATAACGATTCTAAAGTCGAAACGGAAATCGAAGCCGCGCTTGGCAAACCGCAATTCACCAGCGAAAACGGCAGACTGGTCTTTTTTGATCTGCGAAATTTGAACAGTCAGTTACGGGCGAAGTACGGCGACCAGTTCGCCGCCAAAAGTGATGAAGCGCTGCATCCGTTGCTGCTGGTTTGGATGGAAGGCTGCGCGGAATTGGAAGGGCCGCCGGATAATCCTTATCGCTGGTGTTCCTCCATCGGCGAACTGGAAATCACCAACGGATCGGCTCAGGCAAGGCAAGTGAAGCTGGAAACCGATATTTCCACTGAAAACGATGCCACGCTTTCGATGAGCGGTTTGCTGAACGAACAGGTCAAAACCGGCAAAGAGCCGCTGGCGTTTTCAAGAACCTTTACGATCCCGCCTGGTAAACATCGAATCAGTTTTCGCAGCGACGCTCGGCGCGTGCTGGCTCCTGGCGATTTCCGCTATCTGGTTTTTAAGCTGAGTAATTTCAAGATCACGGCCGCGACTGAGTGATAGAGGGATTGAGA
>CAYLJQ010000589.1:0-4639 GCA_964383955.1 uncultured Heliomicrobium sp.
CAGCATCCGGTCATCGGGAAGCCGCTTCATCCAGACGCAGTAATCAACGATCTTTCCTGTGCGGCCTGAAAACCGGATTTGTCCGTCAATCTCAATTACGCCACCAACACCGATGTATGTGTCGGGACACAGGCGGCGATTTAATCGCACTTCTTCTTCGCAAGCCTGCTGCCGTTTTTTCAGCGTCGTGTAATCGAGAAAGCCGAAATCAACAGGCTTCTTCAGTTTGACAACATGATTACGCCCTATAAGCAGAACAGAGATATGCGTTTGCTTCATCTGAATGGGCAATTCTTCCGCGGTCCATTCGGGTGCCTGGCGCAATTGTTCGGCCATCGCCAGCCAAGACTTTAGATCCGTTTTCTCCTCCGCCTGTATGACTTTCATCGTTGGCACCTGCTGCCGTTGATCGTGCGTTTCACAAGAAATGCTCCTGCTGACATTCGACGTGATCGCATCGGCAACCGCCTGTGTCCGGGTCGTTTTCCGACTGTTCACATTGCTCGCTACAAAATAATTTCCCTGCCGAAACGGGACAGTGACAAGGTAAATTCGCGCATTTGTCAGTCTGTTCGCTCATAGTTGTTCCTTTTTCCAATTCAGATGTTGATTTTCTGAGCCTGCGTTTTTTCTAGTTTTCTTGATCTTGGCCGGCCTTCCCGCTTGCTGTAACAGCTTGCAAACTTCCTCATCCGTCGTCTGATCAAAATCTTCATACCAAAACCCAACAGCATAAAATGGCTCCACGGCCTCTTCGCACACACAGCGAATCCCTTCGGTGGGACGGTTGAAGGATTCACAACTTGATGCGGCGGCGATGGGAACTGCCACGATGATGCGAGCGGGATGTTGTTTGTATATCGCAGCGACAGCCGCATGCATCGTAGAGCCTGTGGCCAATCCATCGTCCACCACAATCACCGTGCGCCCGTCGAGTTTTGGCATCGGACGGTTGCCGCGATAAAGCCGTTCGCGCCGCTCCAGTTCGGGCAATTCCTGCCCCGCGATTTCCGCGATGACGTCATCCGTTATTCCCAAAGATCCGACAACATCATCATTCAGCACTTGTGTCCCGCCAGAAGCAATCGCTCCCATCGCCAGTTCTTCCTGTCCCGGCACACCAAGTTTACGCACAAGCAAAACATCCAGTGGCGCATTCAAAGCCTCGGCAACTTCATAAGCGACTGGCACACCGCCACGCGGCAACGCCAGCACGATTACGTCCGACCTTCCCGCGTAACCATCAAGCAATCGCGCCAGCCGTCTGCCTGCGTCTCTGCGATTTTTGAATCTCATCCTTCCCACCTATTGAGTGAATCCCCGCAGCAGATTTTTCTCTCGTGGAAAATTTCCGCATCAGCGTGGTTGAAATCAGCCAGCTTTGCGCCATCTTTCAACCCGAATGGGCATTTTGTATGGGTTACAACTCGCGCCCGTTACAGATCGTGCAAGCCTTGTACCTTTGAGCCGTGAAACTTACAGCCACAAAAGCTTTTGCTGTCAGCCAATTGTCGGTCTTCTTAACTGAGGACTAAAGAACGTGGCGGCACGCTCATTGCTGATGTAAATCGCCTAGAAGGCGGTTTATGCAAACTTTTACCTGGAGGCGATGCAATGTTCAGCCAAATGGGAGACCGTGAATCACGCGCGCTGCTGCGAGAAGGCAACGTGGGAAGGCTGGGATGTTGCGACAAGGGCAAACCTTACGTCGTGCCCGTCAATTATTTTTACGACGGCGAATTCGTCTATGTGCATTCGCTGTTAGGTCACAAGATTGATGTCTTGCATGTCAATCCGCAGGCTTGCCTGCAAACTGATGCGATCAAGGACGATTACCATTGGCGCAGTGCTATTGCATTCGGCGTGTACGAGGAAATCGCCAACGAGGATTTGCGAAACGGGGTTTTGGAAAAGCTGCTCAAGCGTCTGCCGCATCAAACGCCGGTTGAATCGTGCCTGCGCGACCCTGCCAAGGTGATTGTTTTTCGGCTGCGCATCACGGAAGTCACAGGCGTATACGAAACCTGGTAAACCATTTGGCCGCGGCTATAGCCTGCGGTCTTAATTACGGAGGTAACTATGTCGAATGAAATCAACCATGACCAATGGACAACGTTCTTTGATGAATTCAGCAAACGCAATCGTTCGCGTCCGACACGGATCGAAGTTTTCGGTGAACTGGGCGCGCAGGAAGCAGAACGCCATTTGCTACTGAATGGGGTTAGCGTGGATGAAAATGGCAGTAGCGCGCCCCGGATCGAAATTTTACTCGGCGGCGACGCGCCAAACGATCTGCAGCATTTGACCCATGTGGTGACGCGGGCGAATTCCGTTTTCCTGAAAGCTGGCGCCGACGGAAAAGACGAAGCGTTGGAATTCATAGATGCCGATGGAGTCAAAACGCTCTTGTGTTTTGAAACTCCCATTTATCTTGAAGCCTGAACAGCTTGTCATTACCCAAACTTTTGCTTTTTGAAGCCCGCGAACGCGGGCGTAAGCGTAAAGCCTGGGGTGAAGGCGAAGCCGCAACCCCAGGTAAGCATCGCATTGAATCGGGTAGCCCGCGAAGGCGGGCGGCAGCTAGTCATTGGTTCTCCATTTGCCTGTCGCCCGCATCCGCGGGCTTAATGCTCAATCGCCAATCTTCCCAGGGTTTCGCGCTGACGCGCTCCACCCTGGGCTTTATGCTGCCGCCCGCATTCGCGGGCTGAAATCCAAGCCGCACGTTTCGTGCGAAAGTTTGGGTAATGGCAAGGCCTGAACAGGAACGGAAAAGAAACAGCCGGGACAGAATTCAATCTGCCCCGACTGTTTCTTCTATCTGATTTACCTGTTTTCCGCCCAGACGACCAATCCGGGCAGAAACAACGTGACCAAATCAGGATGGTGAGGCAGCACGCGCACGGTGAATCCATGCAAACCGCTGTGACCACAGGCAACCGAGGTGGCTTCAAATAAGTAAACGCCGTTGCTGTGTTCGCCGTTAGCGCGCATCGGGACCGTTTGGGCTTTGACGATTTCGTTATCGGCGTTGATCAATCCCAGGTAAAGCTCTACTACGACATCTTCCGGCGTCAGCGCGCCCAATTGAACCTGCGTCTGCACTTTGATTTCGCTGTTCACTTGCAGTTCGGCTAACTCACCGGACACAACCGACACAATGCGCACTGCCGGCCATTGCTGATGCAGGCGCTCTTTCCAGGCCGCCAAGGATCGGGCATGCGCCAAACCGTCCGCTGTCAATTGATGGTGACGAGCCGCAGCGGGCAAATAAAACCCTTCCGTATATTCGCGCACCATCCGATGCGTATTGAAAAAATGGCAGAGGCTGGCGATGGAAGCTTTCATCCTGGCGATCCATCGGCGAGGCAGTTTATCCGTGCGGCGTTCGTAAAACGTGGGAATCACATCGCCTTCCAGCAGATCATAAAGCGCTTCGGCCTCGACTTCGTCCTGATCATCGGGGTCGTTATAGAGTTCGCCGCGCCCGATTGCCCAGCCAATTGCGGATTGGGGGTTGCGGATTGCAGATTCATCGTCCTTCCAGGAACCGAGTCCTGTTTCCATCAAAGTTTCGGAAAGACCAGTTTCTTGACAGTCCCTGTTTCCACCTTTCAGTCCACAATTCCAAGCTTCGTCCCACCAGCCGTCCAGCGTGCTCAAATTCAACACGCCATTGGCGGCGGCCTTCATACCGCTTGTGCCGCTGGCTTCAAGCGGGCGTCGTGGAGTGCTCAGCCAAACGTCCGCCCCTTGCACCATGGAGCGCGCGATTGCCATTCCATACCCTTCCAGAAACACCAGCCGCTGGTGGAATTCAGGGCGTCGCGATAACGCGACAATCTGCTTGATCAATTCCTTGCCCGCTTCGTCGCGTGGATGCGCTTGTCCTGCGAAGATAATTTGAACCGGACGCGCAGGATCATTGAGGATGCGCGCCAGTCGTTCAGGATCGCGCAGCAGCAGCGTCGCGCGTTTGTACGCGGCGAATCGCCGCCCGAAGCCGATGGTCAGAATATCCGGGTTCAAAACTTCATCTGCGGCTTCAATTTCAGTTTGCGGCGCGCCCCGGCGTTCAAGCTGGAATCGCAAATGGCGGCGCGCGAAATTGACCAACCGTTCGCGACGACATTCATGCGTGCGCCAAAGCTCTTCGGCGGAAATGCGATGAACACGCGCCCAAATCGTTTCGTCGGCTGGCTCTTCGTGCCAGCGCGGTCCCAAGTGGCGGTCGTACAGCTCGTCCATTTCCTGCGAAATCCAGGATTGGAAATGCACGCCGTTGGTAACCTGGCCGATGGGAATTTCATTTTCGGGCACGCCGGGCCACAGCGTGCTCCACATTCGCCGCGTAACTTGGCTGTGCAAACGGCTGACGCCGTTCGACAATTGCGCCAGTCGCAAAGCCAGAACCGTCATGCAAAAGGGTTCGCGTTCATCAGCCGCGTCTTTGCGCCCCAGAGCCAGAAAATCCTTGACCGGCAGGCGAAGATCGTTTGCGTAATCCTTGAAGTAGCGCAACATCAGCTCAGGCGAAAAATAATCGTGGCCGGCGGGCACGGGCGTGTGCGTGGTGAAGATCAATCCGGCGGAAGCGGCTTCACGCGCTTCGGCAAACGAAAGACCGTGGGTTTCCATC
>CAYLJQ010000590.1:0-4636 GCA_964383955.1 uncultured Heliomicrobium sp.
CTTCGCATTGAACCTGAAACACAAACTCGCCGATGCTCTCTTTTTCTCAAAATGGCGTGAAGCAATGGGCGGAGGCATTCGCTATTTCGTTTCCGGCGGAGCTGCGCTGGCGCCGGAACTGGCGAAAACCTTTTACGCTGCCGGAATGCCGATCCTGCAAGGATACGGGCTGACGGAAAGCTCTCCGGGAATTTCGTCAAATTCCGAAGCACACAACCGGCTGGGTTCGGTTGGTAAAGCAATGCCCGGCGTAACCATCAAAATTGCCGAAGACGGCGAAATTCTGGCTGCGGGGCCAAACATCATGCAGGGATATTACAACCGCCCAGAAGAAACCGCTGAAACGCTGGAAACCGATGCCGAAGGCCGCGTCTGGTTGCGCACTGGCGATATAGGCGAACTCGACAAAGACGGTTTTCTGTTCATCACTGACCGTAAAAAGGATTTGCTGAAAACCAGCGGCGGCAAATACATCGCGCCGCAGCCCATCGAAAACGCCATCAAACGCAGCCGCTTTGTGAATCAGGTCATCGTCATCGGTGACCAAAAAAAATTCCCTGCCGTTATGATCGTTCCGCAGATGGACGCGCTGAAAGCGTACGCGCAACAATGCGGCATCTCTGTTGGCACGACTGCCGAACTGATCGCACATCCGCAAATTGTCAGCTTGATTGAAGACGAAGTGGCAAAATGCACTGCCGACTTGTCTCAATATGAAAAGATCAAAGCCGTGCTCTTACTGGAAAATGAATTGACTGTGGAAAGCGGCGAATTGACGCCGACGCTGAAGGTAAAGCGCAGAGTTGTCGTCGAAAAACACAAAAAAGCAATTGACCGGATTTACCACGAAAAAGAAGCCGCTCGCGCTGTAACGGAGTAACAGCGTTTTGGGAGAACGATAATGGCGGACAAACAACATGACGTTGAAGTGATCCTAAAGCTATATGAATTGCGCCGTGAAGAAAAAATGCGATGCGCCCGCAATTGGTATTTCACAGAGTTCAATCCGCAAAGCGCGCTGGAAATCGGAAAGCTGATTGCCAGCGGTTACGAAGCCAGCGAACATTACCGCATGCTGACTTCATATTGGGACATGGCGGCTTCGTTCGTTCTCAACGGCGGGATTGACGAGAAGGTCTTCCTGGATTCCAACACCGAACACATTGGCGTTTTCGCCAGAATTGAACCGTTCCTTGGCGAAATGCGTGAACTGTCCGGCGAGGCGGATTACCTGCTTCACCTGGAACAATTGGTGATGAAAGTCCCGAATGCCAAAGAAGTCCTGGAGCGGCGGCGCAAACTTTGTGCGCGATGGGTAAAAGTGAAAGCCTCAGAAAAGTTTTGAATCCACCATGAACCAGCAATTTCCAGTGAATCTGAGCATCACACGCATCGTCAAACACACACCTACCACGTGGAGTTTTTTCATGATTCCCCAGAACACTCCGCGCCCAAACTTCACCGCCGGGCAAGTCGCGGTGCTGGAAATGGACAAGTATGGCGATTCGTATTACGCCTTCGCTTCGGCTCCCGAAGAAAACGAATTTGAATTTTTGATTAAACGGCGAGTTTCGCCCAATGTGACTGCGGCGTTGTTTGATCCACACATTGCCAAACACGTTGTGCTGAAAGACATTGTCGGCACAGGTTTTCCGGTTGAAGACCACAAAGGCCATGATCTGGTTTTCGTGGCTATGGGAACAGGGCTGGCTCCGCTGCGTTCGGCACTGCACCACATTTTTCCGAACCGAAACGATTACGGGCGGCTGTTCGTGCTTTATGGCGCGCGCACAATTGAAGATTTCTGTTATGAAGATGAGATGACAACCGACTGGCGGCGACACGGAGTAGAGTTGCGTCAGGTCATCAGCCAGCCGGGCGACAGCGATTGGGATGGCCCGACCGGGTACGTGCAAAGCCTGCTGGACCACATAGTGCCGGAAATGAACAACCCGTTGGCGTTGGTCTGCGGATCGCAGCAAATGATCGAACAGACCAAAGTTCGGCTGGCTGAACTGGGTTTTTCGCCGGAAAAGATTTTGACGAATTATTAACCTGCTTCCATGAAGAAGCACGAACGTATTTGTAGACGATTCATAGGAGACATCAACTATGCAGATCAAAAAAGCTGCGGTTTTGGGCGCGGGAGTCATGGGCGCACAAATTGCCGCGCATCTGGCAAACGCTGGCATTCCGTGTTTGCTGCTGGACATTGCGCCGAAAGAATTGACGCCGGAGGAACAGGCCAAAGGACTGACGCTGGAATCGCGCGCCGTGCGCAACCGCATCTCCCAGGCCGGTTTTGATGCCGCGCAAAAAGCAAAGCCTGCCGCTTTTTTCGTCGCCGATGCGGCGAAGCTGGTCACCGTCGGCAACTTTGAAGACGATCTGCCAAAGCTGAAAGATTGCGATTGGGTGATCGAAGCCATTGTTGAAAAGCTGGAAATCAAACGTTCGTTGTACGAACGCATCGAACCGCACCTGAAACCGGAAGCAATCATCACGTCGAACACTTCCGGCATTCCGCTCATTCAGCTTGCCGAAGGCCGTTCGGACAATTTCCGCAAACGCTTTTTGGGCACACACTTTTTCAATCCGCCGCGCTACCTGCACCTGATGGAAATCATCACGCAGCCCGAAACTGACGCGGAAGTAACGAAGTTCATCGCCGATTTCACGGATCGAAAGCTGGGCAAAGGCGTCGTTTACGCCAAAGACACACCCGGATTTGTCGCCAATCGCATCGGCAACTTCTCCATGCTGAATGCCTTTAACGTCATGGGCGAATTGGGCTTGTCGTTTGAAGAAGTAGATGCGCTGACCGGCTCAGTCATCGGCCACGCCAAAAGCGCCAGCTTTCGCACACTTGATGTTGTTGGACTGGACACGGCTTACAACGTGGCCAAAAACCTCTACAACAGTTTGCCGAATGACGAAAAGCGCGAATCGTTCAAAGTGCCTGCGTTTATGGAACAGATGGTCGAACGGCGTTTGCTGGGCGACAAAACCGGCGGAGGTTTTTACAAGAAAGTCGGCAAGGACATCACCACGCTTGACCTGAATACGTTTGAATATCGTCCGCAGCAAAAAGCCCAATTCGCTTCGCTGGGCGCGGTCAAACAAATCGAAAGCCTGCCGGAACGGCTGCGCTCGCTGGTTTACGCCGAGGACAAAGCCGGTGATTTTTTGTGGCGCACAATGTCCGAAGCGGGAAGTTACGCCGCCAACCGCATTCCAGAAATCGCCGACAACATTGTTGAAATTGATAACGCAATGAAATGGGGCTTCGCGCACGAAATGGGTCCGTTTGAAAAATGGGATGCCATCGGTGTGGAAAAATCCGTTGCGCGATTGAAAGAAGAAGGCCGCCCTGTTCCCGCCAATGTCGAAAAGATGCTTAGCACCGGGGCCAAAAGCTTTTACAAAACCGAAAACGGCCAGCGGCATTACTTCGATTTCGCCAGCGGCGAATACAAACCTGTCCCGGTTCCGGCGGGCATCACCATCCTGAAATCGCTGAAAGACCAAAACAAAGTCGTCAAGAAAAATGCCGGAGCCAGTTTGATAGATTTGGGTGACGGCGTCGCTTGCGTTGAGTTTCATTCCAAGATGAACGCGCTGGGCAGTGATCAACTCGGAATGATTCAGTTTGCGATCAAGGAAGTCGAAAAGAATTTCGTCGGCTTGGTCATCGGCAATCAGGGCGAGAATTTTTCGGCAGGCGCAAACATCATGATGATTTTGCTGGGCGCACAGGAAGGTGAATGGGACGAACTGGCACTTGGAATTCGCCAGTTCCAAAACACAACCATGAGTCTGCGCTATTCGCCAAAACCTGTCGTTGTCGCGCCGCATCATCTGACCCTGGGCGGAGGCTGTGAAATGGTTCTGCACGCCGACCGCGCTGTGGCAGCAGCGGAAACTTACATTGGTCTGGTCGAAGTCGGCGTCGGCGTCATTCCCGGCGGAGGCGGAACCAAAGAAATGGCCGTGCGCGCTGCCGAAGCGGCAGAAAATTCCCCCGGCGTGGATCAGTTCGAAGTCTTACGCGCGAATTTCGAAACGGCGGCAATGGCCAAAGTCGCCACCAATGCCGTCGAAGGCAAGAAATTCGGCCTGCTTCGCAAAACCGACCGCATCGTGATGAACGACAAACGCGTCATCGAAGAAGCCAAACAAACCGTGCTGACGTTGGTCGCCGAAGGCTACACTGCGCCGCAACCGCGTCAGGATGTTTTGGTTTTAGGCGAAGCGGCACTGACCAAATTCAAACTGGGAATGCATATGATGCAGCGCGGCGGTTATATTTCTGCGCACGATGCGCTGATCGGCCTGAAGATTGCCACAGTGATAAGCGGCGGCAATCTGAGTCGCCCAACGCGCGTCAGCGAACAATACCTGCTCGATCTGGAACGCGAAGCCTTCGTCAGTCTGTGCGGTACCAAAGCGACACAAGAACGGTTGGCGCACATGTTGAAGACTGGAAAACCGCTAAGGAATTAGCCAAACAATTTGGGTAATTTGAAAGGTATGTGATGGGAGCATCTGTTGGGGCAACAGTTGAATACAAAATGTATGGCTCATATTCACTGTTCGCTGAAATTAGCTTGCCACGTGACGTTGAGTTTCTTTGCGC
>CAYLJQ010000591.1:0-4627 GCA_964383955.1 uncultured Heliomicrobium sp.
GATTCGACCAGTTTGTTGTGTTGCATCAGCAGGTTTCCGCGTTCGGTCAGCGCCTGAAAGTAAGCTGATAGAGTTCGATAGCCTTGTTGAACTGTTCCAGTGCCTGTTGCGAGCGGTTTTCCTTGTGCAATTTCATGCCCTGGTCGTAGGCTTTCCGGGCGTCTTTGGGAATGTTTTGTGTTGCTTCCGCCACGCTGATTGTGCCGGGTTTGGCGTCTTTTTTGTCACTGTGCAGCGGCAGGCGCAGGTAAACATTGATTTGCAGCCGATTGGCAAACGAACGCGTGGTATCGGATTCCGCCGGTTCGGAAAACTGTTCCGGCGCATCAGGATTTGTGGCAAAGACCCGATAGCGACCGGCGCTCATGCCGCGAAATTCATAGTTGCCCTCCTGATCGGTCAGCACATCACGTTTCAACCCGCTCATCGTTTCAATGAACACTTTGACCCGCACCGCTGGTTGGCCATCAGGCAAGCTGACGCGCCCAAAAATTAAGAATGCGCCTTGCCACGCCGCCCAAACAGAAATGGCGTGACCGAATAGAAAGTAGATGGCAGCAATTAAAAAGATTGATTTGCGCATACGCGAAAAGGAAAAACGGGGACTGCAAGATGCTTGCAATCCCCGCACAGGTATTAAGCAGTGTCGCCTGGTTTAGAAAACAATCTTCACTGCTAATTGCAAGTTACGGTTACCGGAAACATAACCCGGCTGGCCGTTGAACTCTCCAACGCCCTGTCCGAATTGCGTATTGCCCGGCGGACGCGCGCCATTCCGCACGTTGAGAATGGTTTGCGGGGAAGCCTGTTGGAAAGTGCGGTAATCCGACAGGAAAGCCGACACGCCATTGGTCACGGTAAAGCTGGTATTCGGGAAGTACGTCAGCCCGGAGTTGTAACCGTCAAATTGCGCGTGGTTGAAAACGTTGAAGGTTTCCAGGCGCAATTGTAGATAACGGCTGCCATCACCGCCGAGGCTGAATCTCTTGAAGAGAGCCAAGTCGGTGACGTTGATTCCAGGGTTGCGGACGAAGGAGCGCGGTTGCGGACCAGGATTCAGATTCGGCATACGAAGCGCCGAAAAATCAAAGCCCTTTTCGAATTGGATACTCGGCTGCGCATCGCCAGAAATGATCGGGCGCGGGCCTTCCGTCCACGAACCAGAGATGAACTGGTTGATGTTGATGCCCTGGATGCCGAAGCCTAGTTCGCGCGGGGTTCCGGACATAAACTGGGTCACGCCGGTGAGTTGCCATCCATTGACGGCACCCTTGGCCAACCAATTGTCCGATTTGACCGTCGGCAGATCCCACACATAGTTGAAGTTGAGAACGTGCGTGCGATCAAAGCCCAGCGTGCGGTAGTCAAAGCAGCGTGAGCAGGTGATGTTGATGAAGTTGCCTTCTGCATCAGAAGCTGTGCCCAGCGCCTTCGACCAGGTGTAGGCCATACCGAAGGTCACACCTTGCTTGAATCGGCGTTGCAACGTGGATTGCAGCGAATGGTAATTCGATGAACCGCCAAAGGTTTTCATCTGCACTGTGCTGTAGCCAGGATAGTTGCGCAGGAAGTCTGGCTGGAACGCGAAACGTCCAGTGAACTTCAAACCGGCATCGCGATAAAGCTGCGGCAGGTTGGGTTCTTCATCCGGCACAACGCCATTTGCATAAAACGACGGGTCCTGTGCGGCCTTGGTAAAGAGCGCGCCATACGGAATGGCGTTCAGATTGATGTCCTCAGGCAAATGGCGCGAAAGGGTGCCGACATAGTTGACACTAAGCACCGTGCCATAGCCAAGGTCTTGCTGCAGTCCTAAGCTGAAGCTCTGGACATTCGGAATGTGTCCTTCACGGTCAGCGCCTCGTACGCTCAGTGTGCCAAGCGCAATTCCTCCCGTATTCGAGCCAACCGTCGCCAGATTGCCGAAGTTGAATGTCGGGTTGATAAAGGTCGGGGGTTGTTCAACCGACGGAAAGACGACGTTGTTGCCCGAAACGCGGTCATAACCAATGCGATAACCACCACGAACCACGGTCTTCTGGTTGCCGAATACGTCAAAGGCAAATCCAAGGGCGGGGCCATACTGAATTCCGCGATTCTTGAAACCGCCTCGTTCAATCCCCTGATCAGGTGCAATCATCCCATTGAATGAATCGCCCGAACCTGGAACGACACGATTGATCAAAAACGAAGGCAGCAGCACTGTGGGGTTGTTTGGGTCAACCGCATTCGCGCCGTTGTTTGCGCGCCGGTAAAGCCGGACGGCTTTGCTGCGGTCGTAACGTGACGGGTCGAAGTATGCTCCCTGCAAGCGCTGGTCGAATTGCGGCTGAATCCAGTTCATGCGCAAACCGTAATCCAGCGTCAGCCTGCGGCTCACTTTCCAGTTGTCCTGCAAATACCACTCGACGTTGGTCGAACGATATTGGCCTTGATAGATGCCGCGTGTTGGCTGGTTCAGTGTGTTGAACGCGCCGAGCAGCGCATCGGCATACGGGTGACCGGTGTTGGTCGGGCTGGCCAGGTTCGACGTTCCACCCGGATTGTTGGTCGGGTTGAAGTTAATGCTCATCGAATTGCCAGCGGCCTGATCCTTACGGCTGCGCTGGATGTAAATGCCAGCCTTCATTGTGTGCGATCCCCAGACCTTGCTGACGTTGTCATAAAGGTCGAAGGTCGTGTTCGAGTTCTTGTAGGGGAACTGCGAATAGCCGTTCGAGCCGGCAAAGTTCTGGTTGGTCACCCCGCCGAAGCCGATGTTGATGAACTGCGATGCCGGATACGGGAAGGGTGTCGCCCAGTTGAATCCAAAGCCGCTATACGTGGCAGCATTCGCATTCGTTGGGTCGAGCGTCAGGTTGTTCTGGCTGGCGCCAAACACGAATTCATTCGTCAGTGTGGACGAAAGCGTCGTGGTCAGGTTGTAAGTTCCGTTCCAGGCGGGAGCTTGTTTGAAATCCAGCACGTCCAGCGGAATTTGATTGTTTCCGCCTGTCCATCCCAAACCATAAGGCAGAAATTGCTGGTCGGCATCGCGCGTGTAGCGGACAAAAGTCCGCGTGTTTTCCGTAATATTTGCGTCCACGCGAATGCTGTATTCGCGGCGTGGATAACCGGCGCTGGCCTGCGATTCGTGGTTGAACACGGGCAAGCGGGCAGCGGTGTTGGCGAAACTGCCGAACTTGCGCAGGATGGCCTGACCATTCGGGTTGATGCGGTTGGCCGGGATGACGTTGTTCGGGAACGGTTGACCGGTTTGCGGATCATAAAGCGTGATTGCCTGGTTATTGCCGTTGACCAAACCAGTGAAGATTCCGTTGATTTCGTTGGCTGTCGGCACGCGCGATTGCCGCGCCGCGCCCGGCAGCAACTGTTCCTGCCATTCGCGCGAAACGAACCAGAAAACTTTTTCGCGCAGCTTGTCACTGCCAAGTGGCCCGAACACTTTTTTCGGCAGCCAAACCGGCCCGCTCAGGTTGAAGCCCTGATAATTGTAGCGGTAGAAATTGCGTTGACGGCCTTGCGCGTTGTTGAAAAAGCTGTTGGCGTTGAACTGCTCGTGGCGGTGATAGTAATACCCCGTTCCGTGAAAGTCCTTGCCGCCGCCTTTGGTGATGACCTTGATGTCGCCGCCTGCGGAACGTCCATATTCGGCCTGATAGTTGGAAGTCAGAATTTTGAACTCGGCGATATTGTCCAGCACCAGCGCGATGTGCTGTGTGCCGTTCGATCCGGTGTCCACGTTCGTTGTTCCGTCAATTGTCAGATTGTGTTGGTTGGCGCGCGTGCCATTGATATTGAAACTGCCCAAGCCGCCCGGTCCGGCGGTTTGCGCGTTGACGAAGCTGACCACGCCCGGCGTCAGTTTGACCAGGTCGAGATAGTTGCGGCCATTGAGCGCAAGGTTCGAAACCTGCTCGCCGCTAATGACCTGGCTTTGCTCGCCGCTCTCGGTTTTGATGAGCTGTTGTGCGGCGTCCGCCGATATTTCAACAGTGTTGGCGATGTCGCCAACTTCCAGCTCGATGATTCCCGTGGATTGGCGGTCAGCGACCGCAAGCACGAGACCGGTCTTGACGGCTTTTTTAAAGCCCTGAGCTTCAACCGTTACGTTGTAGGTGCCAGCTTGCAGGGCAGGGAAAGAAAAATTTCCATCAGAACTGGTTTTGGTTTCAATTTGCAAATTCTTGCTTGGATCGCTGACGGTGATTTTGGCGCCAATCACCGCGCTTCCATTCGAATCGGTAACAGTCCCGCTTAAGCTGGCGCTGGTTTGTCCCAATGCAGTCAAAGCTGATGCGAGCAATAACAGCATTATTCCAATCCAGAGCGGAACCGTGCGTTTGAGAGTGGATTCAAACTGCATGGAAAAGCCTCCGTAGAAAGACGGACACCCAGTAATAAGGCGCACGCCGGATTTGATGGAATGCCTGCCACGTGGGAATTCAAGGCAAGCAAGTACCGAAAACTCGATCTTTGGGGTATCGAGAGAGTCAGCAATTAGGTGTAAGGATGTTTCGTCCCAGCTCTAACGATCTATTTTTTCTTTTTATTGAATCCGATCATTGTGGAAAGAGAATCTCGATCGGTGGATGGATTATTGTTTTTGATCCCTAAAAGGTCAATG
>CAYLJQ010000592.1:0-4624 GCA_964383955.1 uncultured Heliomicrobium sp.
GTAAATGTTAATCGCCGCTTGCGGCAATCCGCCGATGTCTTTGTAAACCAGGTCATGGTTTTCCAACTGCACAGTGAAAGAAGACAGCACGGCGTTTTCCGTCACGCGCAGCAGGTTAATGTTCAATGCAGCCGCTAATACGTCGAAACTGGCTTTCGGCAAATCCGATTCCGCAGCCAGAGCGGCCAGGTCGTTGAATTTCACTTTTGGCGGTTTCTGCAATCGGGCCAACAAATCCAGCCTTTCAAACGGCTGATCCTTGGCGCGCATACCAAACATCTGTCCGCCCCCACCGCCTGCGCCGCTTGGTCCAAACATTCCGTAAGCAATGCGGTCGGCTTTGGACGACAGCCCAAGCTGTTCAGCCAGCGTCAAGCCGGCGTTCGGTGTGTAAAGCAATGCGTCTTTTTCGTTGGGATTGCGGGCAATGCGATATTCACCAGAGCCAGTCGGGTCAACGAACTCGATTTCCACGTCGGAACCGACGCCTTCGATGTAGCGATACCACCAGATTTCAAATGGATACGTTGAGGTCGAACCGCCGCCTTCCCAAATTGGACGGTCGTAACTGCCGCCTGATGGATGGGATTCTTTTTGGTGAGGAGCCCCAAACATGATGTAGATGCGTCCGCGGTCGGTTTTCCATCCGGGAATACCGCTGGTGAAGTGTTCGTTGGCGTAGGCAATCCGCTGGTAATACTCTTCACGATATTCGTTGGAATCTGTGTCCGGGTCGGGGTCGCGGCGAAGCCAGAAAGATTCAATGAACTGTTCGCGCTCGTCATCGGTTTTCAACAAATTGAACGTTTTCCGTTCTTCGTCGGTGATGATCCAAAGCACGTCTTCGTTCACCCAGCGTTTATAAACGCTCTTCAATCGTTCTTTCTGTGCTCTTTCCTCTTTGTCTTTATCGCGCTTCTTTTTGTCATCCTGCGCAAAGACAGTCAACGACGATAGGGTGATCGCCGTGGTTAAGAACAACGCAATGCAACGCGCAAAATTTCTTGAGAACAATCTGTTTAACATAACAACTTTTCTCCTCTCGGTAGTGCCTTTTTATTCGTTTTTGGGCTTGTTCTGCCGGAGTTGGCTAATTATGAACGGAACAGGCAGCACACTTTGCTTGAAATCTTTGCCTTATCCAATTCGCCGCCCCAAAAAAGGACTTATCTCTACAAGTTATTGTCACCCGAGTTGGAAGGTTTTAGAGACGTCCGAAGTGTACGCGAGCCGCATAAATTGCGTCAAGCTGCCGCTATTTAAGGGCTTGCTGCTGATTGAAAAGGCGCTCAAAGTCAAAGTTTGACATGATAAAAACCATCTGTTAGCTTCCCGCCCTTGTTTATTGTGGTAGTGGACTTCATACGACTTATGGTTCAAATAGACCGATTTTGGCGGGAAATCAGGCATCAATTTCTGCATAGCAGCATATTGTTGGCAATAGTAGCGCTGTCTTTGCTGGGGGCTTCATGCAAGAGCCTGATTGTCACCAAAGACCGTTCGATTCCGAAACTGCTGACCCCGCTGGCCGATGCCAGGTTTGAAGAATTGGTAAAGCAGGTAAAACCCTTTGCCGATCTTCAATCCTTGAGAACGCGCGTAGGAATTGTCTTTCAGGACACGGGATTGGCAGAGCGTTGGCCGGAAACAGATTCCAATCTGGTGTTGATGCGTCCGGACAAGATTCGCCTGATCATCAATGCACCCATCGGCAAAATCAAAATCGCCGAGATGGTTTCGGAATCCAGCAAGTTCAAAGTCGCTCTTTACAAACAATCGCCAAGCTTTTTGATCGGAACGAACGACGCCGATTACAGCATGTGGCGCGAAAAGCTGGGCGAAAAAGCAAATAGCGGCTTGGTCGCGGCGCGTCCGTTCCACTTTACAGAAGCTTTAATGATGCGCCCGTTGGTGACTAGCGATTCGCGCTTCACATATTTGATGGAAGAAGCCCTGGTGGAAGAGGCCGATCCCGCTCCGAAAGCGCCGAAGAATTCGCGTGTGCTTCGCAGCTTTTACGTGATTTCTGAAATTGAGCTTGGAGTGCCGGGAATGGGAACCGGGATTTCGCGCGTGACACGCAAATTCTGGTTTGATCGCACCAATAGCGCAAAGTTCGTCCGCCAACAGATTTTTGACGCCAAAGGCTCATTGGCAACCGAAGTTCATTACTCCGACTATAAAAAGTTGAGTGAAAGCAGCGCCGATTTGTGGCCAAGCGTAATTTTAGTCAGCCGCCCTCACGACGGTTATTCGGCACGATTGCTGTTCAGCGAAACGACTTTCGAAGTGAATCCGGAGCTGCCCGCCACGGCGTTCATGCTGGAAAACAATGAGAAGCTGAAAGAAGTAGATCTGGATAAACCTCCGACACCATAACGAACTGACCATGGACAATCTTGTAGCTTCAAACATTCGCCAGCGCCCAACACGCACGCTGATCAGCGTGGCCGGTGTTGCCTTGGGCGTGGTACTGATTGTCTTGAACACGGGACTAGTTGAAGGAATGCTGAACGACCGCATTCGGCGCGAACGCGGCATTGGCGCAGAGATTCAGTTTGGCCGGGATGCTTCGCTGTTGACGGCTTCTTCTAAAAACCCTGTAGATGTTCGCTACGCCGACCGGCTGCGGCAAATCGAAGGCGTCAAACAAGTCAGCCCTTACGGTTTGCATGTTCAGTCGGGCAACAGCGGTTTGGGCATTGAACTGGTTGAAGGCATTGAATTTGACAGTTATTCCGAGATTACTGGAATCAAGATTGTCGAAGGGCGGCCGATCCAGGCCGATGGAGAAGTGTTGATTGACGATTACAAGGCCTATCACAGCAAGTTGAAAGTCGGCAGCGAAATGCAGGTGTTTGGGAATACGATGAAGGTTGCCGGAATTTACTCACCGTCTGCTGGATCAAGAATCAAGGTTTCACTGTCTGAGTTGCAGAAATTGCTGGCTGCCGAAAACAAATGCTTTTCGATTTTAGTCAAAGTCGCTAATGCAGATAAGCAGGCAGAAGTTCAGCAACGGATTAACGAAGCGTTGCCGAACAACAATGTGATTCTGACGCGCGATTTAGGTGTCGGAATGGGGAGGGAAATTCCAGGCATCAAAGGCTTTGTTCGTGCGGTGTTGGTGTTGTCGGTGATTGTCAGCGCACTTGTGATCTTGCTTGCGATGTACACAACAATTACCGAGCGCACACGCGAAATCGGAATTTTGAAATCACTTGGCGCACCCAAGCGGTTCATTATCGGCGTAATTGAAAAAGAAGCTCTGGCTATCAGCCTGATTGGAGTCATCGTTGGCTTGGTTATCTCGGTAATCGCGGGCTGGGCACTCGAACGTGCGACGACTTTGCAATTGGAATTTACCTGGTCGTGGATTCTGCGCGCGGGATTGATCGGGTTGGGAGCGGGCGCTTTGGGCGCGCTTTATCCAGCAATTCGAGCAGCGAACAAAGATGCGGTACAGGCTTTGTCTTACGATTGATTGAAATGGACGCAATTCTAAAAACTGAAAATCTGGTCATGACGTACCGCGTCGGCAAAGTGGATGTGCACGCTTTGCGCGGAGTCAATTTGACGGTTGGGCGAGGCGAATTCGTTTCAATCATGGGGCCTTCGGGGTGCGGCAAATCAACGATGCTGCACATTCTGGGCGGTTTGCTAAAGCCGACTTCGGGCCGCGTAATTGTTGACGGAGAAGACATGGCTGCGATGAGCGACGCTGGTCGCACGGACACGCGCCGTCGCAAGATCGGATTTGTTTTTCAACGGTTTAACTTGTTTCCGACGCTGACTGCTGATGGTAATTTGCGTCTGGCCGAGCAGATTCACGGAAATGGCAAAAAGATGGTTGACGACACGACTCGCCGCGAAGTCTTGCAGTTATTGCGGTTGGAAAATAAAATGACCCACAAGCCGCTGGAACTTTCAGGCGGAGAACAGCAAAGAGTGGCCATCGCAAGAGCAATCATCAATCGTCCGGCCATTATTTTGGCCGATGAACCGACGGGCAATCTCGATTCCGAAAATTCCGAGATCGTCCTTGAAATGCTGCAAAAGCTCAACCGCGAGTTGAATCAGACAATTGTCATGATCACGCACAATCCCGAAGCTGCGGCTGTTGCCGCCAGAACCATCGAGATGCGCGATGGTATGATTGTCGGCGAAAGATGACAAAAGTCGCCGCAGCACTGCTAGTTGTAAACGAGCAGAAACAGCGGATGGAAGATGAAATCATTGTTCGTGGGAATAAAAAACATCATTCTTTGGTCTTACGAACGTGGAACCTGGCAATACGACGTGCTTTGCTTGCTGATCATTGGCACGATCTTTTTGGTTCCGAGCAAATACTTCGGCGATCGTGACCGGGCCAGCGTCAAAAGCGTCCAAACAATTGGCCAGGCAAATGAAGTCAGAATGACTGCATCAGAGCGTGGCGAAACGGTTCGGGAAATTGATGTTAGCGATTTGAAAACTTTTCTGGACAATCAACGTAAGCCTGAATTGATATTGAAACCGCAGGAAGCAATCTCACTTTACCTGCGTGAAAAATTGAAGCAGGATGTGATCGTCAGTAAGTTTGAACCTTTTATGAACCCCCAAAAAGGGGTAGCAGGATATAGAG
>CAYLJQ010000593.1:0-4623 GCA_964383955.1 uncultured Heliomicrobium sp.
CATAGCAGCGGCGAAAGATATGAACTCCTCTACCAAAAACCCTTCATCTATTCGTGGCAAAAGGCAAAGGTGGACATTCGCAGGATACTCAAAGAGGGGCATTCCATTTCAGTCTGACTCTGAAAATCCCATTCAGCGGGTTGACCAAATTAAGACGCCACCCAGAATATCGCTGCCTTGACAACTCTCGGAGTCATCGTCAAAAATGCAGCCCGTTTGGATGATCAAGCAATTTATTGCTATCAGGGCCGTTAGCTCAGTTGGTAGAGCAGCAGACTCTTAATCTGCGGGTCGGTGGTTCGAGCCCACCACGGCTCATTACAAAAGACCTCGCGCGAAAATGCGTGAGGTCTTTTGCTTTAGAACTCCAAACTCGCAGCCTGAATGCTTGCAAGCATCGCTTTAGCGGAACGGTCAATGTCATCTTCTTGGGTTGACCAATTCGAGACAGAAATTCGCATCGCGTGCATTCCATGCCAGGTGGTGCCGCCAGCCCAACAGGTTCCGTCTTCTTGAATTCGCCGAATGACCACCGCCGTGAAGGCGTCAGCCTCCGTGTCGAGCGCGCCTGATGGCGGCACGAAACGTACCAATACTTGATTCAAGACGACATCGTTCAAAATTTGTACGTGCGTATCTTGCGCCAAACGCTCAGCCATGCGGCGCGCCAAGCGGCAATTACGTTCAATGATTTCCGCTACGCCGTTGCGCCCCAGCGCGCGCAAGGTGGCGTAAATTGCCAATCCACGCGCACGCCGCGAAGCTTCCGGCACCCAGTTGTGGTTGTCGCGTCCGTCTTCTGCGCCTTTTGCATAATACGGCGCGCTCAAGGTCATCGCGTCGTGATGTGCGGCCTGGTCGCGGACAAACACCAGCCCGGAATCGTAAGGAACGTTCAGCCATTTGTGGCAATCAACTCCCAACGAGTCAGCCAACTCAATTCCCGCCGCCAGATGTCGAAGCGCAGGGGAAGCCGCCGCCCACAACCCAAACGCTCCGTCCACATGCAGCCAGCCTCCGTGCTCTCGCACCAGCGGAGCGATTTCAGGCAGTGGGTCAAACGCTCCGGTGTTTACATTCCCGGCTTGCGCGCAAACCAGAACCGGCGTGTTGATCTGTGCAAGCGCGGCTTTCAATTCATCCGGTCGGATGCGGCCTTGTGCATCGGTTGGAACGCGCACAACGCGCTCGCGCCCCAGGCCAAGCATTTGCAAAGAAGCGAAGATTGACACGTGAGATTCAGCGCTGGTCACGACCGTAATCGGTGGGGCGTCGAACAATCCTTGTTCTTCAACATTCCACCCAACGGATCGAAGCAAGGCGTGCCGTGCCGAAGCCAGAGCCGTAAAGTTTGCCATCGTGCCGCCGGTCGTAAATCCCAAGCTCATGTCACGCGGCAGTGCGAACAGATCCACCAGCCAAGTGCGCACAATTTCTTCCGCCGCTGCCGCAGCAGGCGACAGCACATATGCACCAGCATTCTGATCCCAGGCCGACGCCAGCCATTCTGTGGCCAGGCTGGCGGGATGCGCGCCGCCAATCACAAAGCCGAAGTAACGCGGCCCAGCCGTCGCCACTAAGCCGGGCGTGGCGGTTTCAACCAGGCTTTCAACCACACGCAGGGCGTCTTCCCCTTCAGCGGGCAACGCGCCGCCCATATTGGCAAGCAATCCAGCATAGTTGACTGAGCGGCCCACAGGTCGTTCCGGCAGGCTCTCCAAAAATTCGAGAGCCAGGTCAGAAGTTCGTTTCAGTATGTCCTGGTAATTCATATTCACTTTTTCACAGGTTTCATTTCCCACAGCACATTGACGATGACCCAACGCCCATCGAATTTCGAGACGTGCAGGTAATCAATCCAATCCGCCGCGACAATCTTAACAGTGCCTGCATTCTCAAACACGTCCAGAATCGTTACGTCCTTCTGCTGTTTGTCCTTGGGCGTGGGCCTGCCTTGCCGCATCTGCGTGGCTTGCACCAACCGTGCGGCCGTCATGTTTTCAAGCTTGTTTTTCCCGGTGCTCTGGTCGGTGCGAACAATGCGCTTGGCCAGGTCTGGATGCAGACTTCGCTCCATCCGCTCGGCGTTTCCTTCGTAATAGCCTTCAATATAATCCAGCGCAGTTTGCTTGATCGCTTCGCGATCGTCGGCAGTTTGCGCGTGCGCGCTTCCGGCAGTCAACAACAGGAATGTCAGCCCCAACAACAGCGATTGAAAAGCTTTTTGCATATTGATCCTCCATGAGTTTTGAATTTCAAACCAGCGCCTTGCGCGCCAGCAGGTTTTGCGCTGAGCGATCAGTTCGTTCAGTAGTCATCTGTTTCCCCACTAACTTGCCCAAACATTTCACGCCGGCTTCGATCTGAGCCGCTGTTAGCATTGTGAACGAAAGGCGCAGTGTATTAGCTGGTGGTCCACTGGCGTAAAACCGTGGGCCCGGCGTGAAGTAGATGCCCTGGGTACGCGCCTGCGCCTGCAATTCGTTGGCGTTTACGCCTTCGGGCAACTGCACCCAAATGGCCATTCCGCCTTCCGGAGCTGTCCAGCTTGATTCGCGCGGGAAAAACTTTTGCAGCGCCTCCAGCATTGCATCGCGCCGTTGCACGTAGCTGCGGCGACAACGCTGTATGTGTTTGTTCAGCAGCCCCTGCCGTGCAAAATCGGCAAGCGCCGCTTGTGCCAACAGATTTCCGTGCAAATCGGATCGCTGCTTCAAAGCTTGCAAGTGCTCAATCAACAAGCGCGGTGCAACAACCCAGCCAACGCGCAACCCTGGAAATCCGACTTTTGAAACACTGTTGAGGTAGATCACCGCGCCGTAGGGATCCAGCGCCTTCAGCGATGGCAGCGCAGCGCCGTCATAACGCAAGTCGCGATAAATTTCGTCTTCCACCAGCGGCACACGATACTGTGCGGCCAATTCAACCAAACGCCGCCGCGCCGCCAAATCCATTGTCACGCCGGTCGGATTATGAAATGTCGGCACGATGTAAATCAGTTTTGGTCTTCGCCGCCGCAACACATCTTCGAGCGCGTTTAGATCCAGTCCTTGAGCCCCAACCGGCACGCTGATGAATTTATATTGCGGCTGGCAAAACAGGCTGAGCGCGCCAGGATACGTTGGATTTTCAATGACAACTTCGTCGCCTGGTTGCAGCAAAACCTGTCGCAGCAAATCCAGCGCTTGCTGGCACCCGCTGGTAAGCAGGATTTCGTTGTCATTGGCGCGAATTCCTGCGAGCGACAATTGTTGCAGCAGATATTGCTGCAATGGTTCGTAACCACAGCTTGCGCCAAGTTGCAGCAAGCTGCGGCCTTCGCGCCGCAAAACGCGCTCGACCGAGCGGCGAAAATCGTCGAGCGGGAACAGCTCTGTCGCTGGCAATGCATGCGTAAAGGCAACGAAATCTTTTCGTTGCGCGGCATCGCGATTGGCCAGCCATTCATCCAGCCTCAATTCGGGCAACACTGCTTCCCAATTCAGGGGCGCAAGCGAGGGAACTGTCTCAATACTCTTTGTGTTTGTCTGCGCTGGCACGGCTGCGACAAACGTGCCGCTGCCCACCCGCGAGGCAATCAATCCATCGGCCAATAGTTCGTCGTAAGCTGTCGCAACGGTGCTGCGATTAACGCCAAGCGATTCAGCCAACGAGCGATTGGGGGGCAACCGGTCGCCAACCTTCAGTGAACCCTGCCGTATCAATTGCCGCACCTGTGCTGCAATCTGCGTGTAAAGCGGCGCGTGGCTTTGCCGGTCAAGTTCTAAAATCACAATTCGTCCTTTCAATAAATGGCTTACTTGTGGGGGCCATTTTAGCGGTCTGGCCCTTTTGGTAAACAGCCAATTCCGGGCCAATTTCACCCTGCCAATTTACGCTGCGCCTTTGGGCTGAACGGCAGTGGCCAATTTTAGGAAGAATCATGCAGAAGCTTGCACAAAGTAAGGACGCACCGAACACTTACTTTACTGAGGTGCTTGATGGAAATGCGGGTGCGAGCAGAGGAAAACCCGATGCGGAAAAACTCCTCCCAGAAAAAAGGTTTTTGCCCGTTCTTCTTATTTTTCTGCCTGGTCCTTATCGCGCAAAAGATCGCGGACTTTCAACACGGCATCAGCATAGGCTCGGCTGTTGTTATAACCTCTCAGCACTTCGAATTGTTCTTCCAGGGAAGCTCCCGCTTTCCAGCCGTATTTTTTCAGGTACTGCGCGCAAGAAAGGATGGCGTCTTCGGGCTGGAAAAGAGAAACGATGCCATCGCGATTGCCGTCTTTGCCGAAGGTTTTCCAGGGCAGAGGAAGAAACTGCGGATAGCCGATGCCTCCGGCGATTGAACCTCTAAGGTTCAGGATGGAAACTCTCTGTTCCTTGGCCAGTTGAAACAACGCAAGCACCTGCGGGTAAAAGATTCGCTCTAGCACGACTGCGCGCTGGGCCACTTGCTCCCGGGTGACGTTGCTGTTTTCTGCTTTTAGTTTTGCATAGACGTAATCAAGATTTTGCTCTTCGGCAATATTCGCAATCCGCGAGAGACGATTGACCACCAGTTGCCTTCCGAAATTCAGCCCGCAGTCGCTTTCAACAGAAATGATTGCGGCAACCAGGTAATAATCCACGCCGGTG
>CAYLJQ010000594.1:0-4613 GCA_964383955.1 uncultured Heliomicrobium sp.
CGCTCCACGCAAAGCTTCTAAAGTTCATTCGCAACGAGAATATGGCTGCGCTGTTATCAACCTTGTGCGCGTTGCTGGCCATCACCATTCCGGCATTGCTGCTGGGTGCCGCGCTTAGAAATGAATTGTCTTCAGCGTATCAATCACTCAGCTCCAGCAATGAACAAGCGGGCGGGATCATTCCTAACTTGCTACAACAGTTGGACCGTGCGCGGCTGTGGCTGGGTCAATACCTGGATTTGTCTCAGATTGACCTGCGAACAGAGCTGATCACTAGATTACAGCAGTTGAGCGGCTTCCTGCTGTCTTACGTCGCCGGTATTGCAGGTGGAATTACTTCCTTTCTGGTTGCAGCCGTGACCAGCTTCTTCACACTGTTTTATCTTTTCCGCGACGGCCGGACCCTATGGCTACGGCTGGCCGCGTATATCCCGCTCAGTCCACAGCAGCTTGAAAAACTTACAGGCGGCGTAACCCGCACGATCACGGCAAGCATGTATGGCGTGCTGGCAGTCGCCTTTACTCAAGGCTTGCTCCTGGGATTGGCCTTCTGGGTTCTGGGCTTGCCGTCACCTGTGCTGTGGGGAGTGACGGCTGCAATCTTCTCATTGATCCCTTTGGTCGGCACTGGCGTGGTTTGCATCCCCGCAGCGATTATTCTTATTTTCAGCGGCCATTGGATAAAAGGGCTGATCCTGCTCGGATGGGGAGCGGGTGTGGTCGGAACAGCAGATAACTTTATCCGCCCATTGGTAATCAGCGATCAGATTCGCCTTCACCCCTTATACGTTTTCTTTGCGCTGCTCGGCGGCGTCCAGGCATTTGGCATAAGCGGACTGTTTATCGGGCCCATGGCCTTCGCGCTGGCTCAGTCCGTGTTCACACTCATCAGAGAAGAAATTCACCCGCCAACAGACCAGCCACAGGAAGCCGCGAATTCATGAGGTTTGGCGAAATCTTGTTTTCCAACCGAAACCGGTTTTGTTAAGGAAGCCATGAGTCGGGCACCGAAACGCTCTGGTCATACCACCGATGCCAGACGGCGTTATCAATCCCTCTGGCAAATACATCTATTTTACCTGGCGCACGGGAAACGACCGCCGGTTTTTGGGCGAACCTTCCGGCTTTCAGCTCCCAACTGCTCCAGCGGGAACCATCATACGTGCTTTGCCACAGCGCTTCGTTGAGCCCGCGAACAAAAACATCCAGGCGACCCGCTCCCCACGAGGCAACGCCTGGCCCGGACGTCAGCACGCCGCCAAGCGATTCATAGCTTGACCAACCTGCGCCTGAGTAGCTTTTGTGCAAAAGATTGTTATTTGGCCCGCGTGCAAAAAGATCAATCCGGCCCGGCCCCCAGGAAACTGCCGCAGGGTCGGAAGTAACCGTGGATTCATAATCTCCTCTCCATCCGGACCAGGTGATTCCTCCGTCCGTTGAAAAGGTATGGTACAGATACGTGTCTATTCCCCTGACAAATACATCCAGCCTGTTGCCCCCCCAGGATGCAACCGCAGGCCCGGAAGATAAACCGCCGCCCAACGACATCCAGTTGGACCAACCCGAACTTGTGAATTTTTTGTATAGAAGATCGTTATTGGGGCCGCGCGCAAAAAGGTCTATCCGGCCCGGTCCCCAAGAAACTGCCGCAGGGTCCGACGTGATTGTTGATTCATAATCCCCTCTCCACCCGGACCAACTCACACCGCCATCAATGGAAAAATTCTGGTAAAGGTAGGTGTCTACTCCTCTCACAAATACGTCAAGCCGAGCGCCATCCCACGAAGTAACAGCAGGGCTGGCTGTAATTCCTCCGCCCAGGGATTTCCAAGGGGCGAACACTCTGCCTGTCGCAGTCCTGACCCGATTGTTTGACGGTGTAAAAAGCTGTCCGAAGCTGGCTGTGCTGGATAACGCCTGGTAAAAGAAAGTATAGGAAGGCTGAAACCCGTCAGCATCTTCTATCGCGCGAAACATGTCGTTGAGGAAGGAAGGTTCGTTCCCGCCGATTTGCCCGTTCACTTCCCAATTAAACTCTCCGATGATGAAATTCCTGGCTCCGATATTTCCCCGAATTGAGTGAATCACACACAGCGAAAAATCCAGATTATCCTTTAGCTCCTTCTTCAAATCGGCGGACGGATTTTCACAAGAGGCATAGCTAAGCGAAGGATAAAGCACATTGGTGCTTTCGTACGCCGAGTACGAGTAATAATCAACATTTACAAACGGCGCGACGGTATCTATCAAACACCGGTACTCATCGCTTCCGGGTGTCCCGCATCGAACGCGTGCTCCGTCGTTACGATAAGGCGTGTAGGTGGTTTTCCCCGGCATAATGGCGTAAGTCAGTTTGTATTCCAATGCCGAATAAAGGCGCGCGTTACCGGGTTCGAAATCGCCATTGACCAGGACAGGCAAGCGCGCAAGCCGGACGCCGTCGGATTTCGCCTGTATGTAGTTTCTGTATTCATTCCAGCGATTCCGATAAACATCTGTTTCTACAAATGCGCAGTCCCCTTCCCAATTTGTAAGGATAAAGGTTTTGCCAGCATACGCTGGGTTACCCAACAAGTATTCGCCTAATTCCTGAATTTCTTCCCGCTCTGCCAGATATTCGCTGCAATCGTACCCGTCAATCCAGTTATTTTGCGCGCCCCCAATCGAATATACCGAAAGAAAGTACGTATCAAACCGAGGGTCCCTAAATAACTTGTCATAAGGAGAAATGCCGGTTTCGGAATCCTGCATTGTTGTGACCAATTGCTTCAACCTGTAAGGCAACACTTGGGGAGTTGATTTTCCGTCGTTATTGAAATCGTAGTAATCCCCCACTCCCAAATATACTTTCAGGCTTCTTGTGCCCAGCGCAGCAACTTGTTCGGCCATCCAATTCAGGCGGTCAGTTTGCTGCCCATTGATCAACCGGGCGTCGTTATAAATGCTTAAATTCGATGGTCCCCAATGGAACACGCCGAACTGTTTGTTTCTTGCCGTTTGCTGCGGAGGAATTGGCACGTCGCCACTGAAAACCGGAGTCGGAATGCATGAGGGTGTGTCTGCGGGATAGGGAGCAGGCAATGTGGGCAGGCAGGTTTGCGCAGGAACCGGGCAAGGCGCTTCTTTCGCTTTTGCGAATTGCCCTGGATGCAAAAGAAGCAATCCAGCGGACAATAAAGCGACCATCATCCCTGACATCAAGCTTGTTCCAAATCGTTCCAACACAATCGTCTCCCATCCGACTGCATTGTCGCCAGGTAGGTTGAGTGTGGACTGACTAGCCGAGATACATCAGCGCGTGAAAAATCTTGATCGCGTTTTCCGCCTAATCACCACTCGCCTTCAACTGATCTGCCCCCCCCCCCCGGCAGAATCAGATCAACAACGAAAAACCAATTGGGGAATCGGGGATACTCCCCCGATCAACAGCCTTGGGTGCAATGCCGCACGGTCGCACCACAGCAACTAAATCGAACTAAACAACATTGGTACAACCAGAAAGAAACCACTGATGAACACGGATAAGCACAGATCAACACGGGTAAATGTGTGTGTATCTGTGTTCATCTGAGTGAATCAGTGTTTATCCGTGGTTAATCGTTTGTCTCAATGTTACTTGTTCTGATTTAGTTGCCCTTACGAGCGGCGAACCATCCGATGGCCAATCCAGCCGCCAGTCCGATTCCAAGCGTGACTCCCACGGACTGCAGCGGGTGGCGTTTTACTTGACGCGCCGCATCGTCAAGCAAGTCTTCGGTAACGGCACAACCACGCTTGCTTGCGCGTTCTGCTGTGGCCCTGGCCGAATTCAGGCCCTCTTCAAAAATATCCAACACCTTCTCCTTGATCTGGCCTGCTTCTCCGACGATCTCAGTCCCAAATGCTGCCAGCTTGTCACCAGCAATCCTTGTCGTCTTATTCATATCATCCTCCATTGTGATTGAAAGTAATGTTCCGCCTTTTCTCATATTCTCAAAGCAATCTCGATGCCGAAACAAGTTCGGCTCTTTGGCTGGAATCAAAGCCACGGATGGCAAATGCCACTTTGATGAAATTCAATGAGATTTGTTTAGAAGGACGGCAAGAGGCCTTCTAAATGATGGCAATGACCTTTCACCCCAACGCGGCAGCAAATGAAGACAGCGGCGAAGATTATCGGGAAGCCGGTTTCTTCAAGCCGCCTTGCGTTCCGGTTCAGCAGTTGTGACGGACAGGCGGCGCAATTCTTCAGCCGCATCACGGGGAGCGGCAACCGGTGCATCGTAAATGATTCTGCCATCCCGGAAGACGATCACGCGTTTGGCATATTCAGCGATATCGTGCTCGTGCGTGACGTAAATCAGCGTCATTCCTTGCTGGCGGTTCAAATGCTGGAAGATTTCCATGATTTCAATCGAAGTCCGCGAATCCAGATTCCCAGTTGGCTCGTCAGCAAGAATTAACGATGGACGATTTACCAGCGCGCGGGCGATGGCGACGCGCTGCTGTTGCCCGCCGGAAAGCTGGCTGGGAATGCTTTCTTCCCGATTTGCCAAGCCGACGGACGCGAGCGCTTCTGTTGCGCGCCGATGCCGTTCCGAAGTTTTGCTTCCGGCGTACAACATCGGCAATTC
>CAYLJQ010000595.1:0-4608 GCA_964383955.1 uncultured Heliomicrobium sp.
AAAAAGTTTGGGGCTATCTGGTTTCGGGAAATTACTTTGATGTTCTGGGAGTCAAACCAATCCTTGGTCGAGGCTTTTCGCCGGAAGAAGACAAAACCCGCCTTTCTCATCCAGTCGCAATCATCGGTCATTCGTTGTGGCAAAAACGCTTTGGGGGAGATTCGTCTGTCATCGGCAGCGAAATTTTGATCAATGGCAAAAACTTCAAACTGATTGGCGTTGCGCCCGCGGGATTCAAAGGCACGGAAGTCGTGTATTCGCCTGAAGTTTTCGTGCCGTTTGCGATGCAAAAGTGGATCGAGCCGGAAAGCGATTATCTGGACAACCGCGGCAACCAGAATCTCTTTATTGTTGGCCGGCTAAAGTCTGGTGTGACATCAACCCAGGCAGAAGCTGCACTGAATATGTTGGCCACGCAACTTGGCAGAGAGTATCCGAATGAAAACGAAGGCTTTAAGATTCAGGTCATTCCGCCAGGGTTCATCATGCCGCAAATCCGAAATGCCATGCTGGGCGTTTCGGCGGCTTTGATGGGATTGGTTGCGCTGGTTCTGCTAATTGCCTGCACCAATCTGGCCAATTTGTTGCTGGCGCGCGCGACAGAACGCAGCAAGGAAATCGCCATTCGTTTATCCATCGGAGCCAGCCGCGCGCGCATCATTCGCCAGCTTTTGACCGAAAGTGTGATGCTGGCCGTTGCGGGAGGATTGGCAGGAATTCTGCTGGCCGGTTGGATCATTGATCTGGTGATGGGCCTGAAACCTCCGGGAGACATTCCCATCACAATCGAATTGCACGTGGATTGGCGAGTGCTGGTTTTTTCGATGATCATTTCCATCGTCACAGGCATTTTGTTCGGATTGGTTCCGGCGCTACAGGCGACCAAGCCCGATTTGGTTCCGGCGCTGAAAGACATTGCCTCTCAATCGGGAACGCGCCGCTCCTGGCTGCGAAGCTCGTTGGTGGTCGCGCAGATTGCCGTTTCACTGTTGCTGCTGGTTGCCGCCGGATTGACGTTGCGGGCATTGCAGCAATTGCGTTCGTTGAACCCGGGATTCACGCCTGAAAATGCCGTAACAATGAGCTTTGACCTGAGCTTGCAAGGCTATCAAACCGAAAACGGCTCTCAGCTTCGCAAACAAGTGCTCAACCGGATTGAAGCATTGCCCGGCGTGCAATCGGCTACGGTCACGGACTTCATGCCGCTGAGCATGAATTACAACAGCACGAACATTTTGATCGAAGGCGCTGCAGAAGAACGCGGCGCGAATGCTCCTCAAGCCATGAATGCCAGCGTTGGGCAGAGGTATTTTGAATCCATTGGCACGCCGATTCTGGCTGGGCGCGATTTGAACGAACTGGATCAAGATGGAAAAACGCGCTCCGTCGTCGTCAACGAAACCTTCGCGCGCAAATTTTTCTCCGGCGGCAATCCCAACGAAAACGCGCTCGGCAGACGATTCAGAACCCGATCAGAAGGCGAGTTCTGGCAAATTGCCGGAGTCGCCAAGGACGGCAAATACTGGAGCATTGGCGAAGATCCGCGTCCCTTTGTCTGGTTTCCGCTCGGCAGCCAATTGGCGTTCAACACGCTGGTTGTCCGAACCACCGTCAGACCGGAAAGCGTGATTGCTTCCATTCGCGACGAATTCCGCAAACTTGATCCGAACCTGCCTGTGACCGGCGTGAAAACTCTGACAGCCCACATGAATTTATCGTTGTTTCCAGCGCGCGCTGTTGCCTCGATGCTGACGGCGTTTGGCGTGCTGGCTTTGGCACTGGCAGCAATCGGCATTTACGGCGTGATGTCTTACTCGGTCGCGCAACGCACGCGCGAAGTCGGCATCCGTATGGCTTTGGGTGCGCAGCGCTCCGACATTTTGCGAATGATGCTGCGGCAGGGAATGAAGCTGACAGTGATCGGAATGGCCATTGGTTTGGCAGCGGCCTTTGCGTTGACGCGATTGCTGTCGAATTTGCTGTATGGCGTTTCGGCCACGGATGCCGTGGCGTTTCTGGGTGTTTCAGTTTTGCTTGGGCTGGTTGTGTTGCTGGCGTGTTTCATTCCGGCCAGCAAAGCGGCAAAAGTTGATCCAATGATTGCGCTTCGATACGAATAGGAGAAGAGATGGAAAACGTTTTGAAGGATTTTCGATATGGATGCCGGATGTTGTGGAAAAATCCTGGCTACACGTTGATTGCTGTGTTGACGCTGGCTTTGGGCATTGGCGCCAATGCCGCTGTGTTCAGCGTGGTCAACGCGTTGTTGCTGCGTCCGATGCCGTATCCGGATTTTGAGCGAATCACATACGTCTGGAACAGCGATGCAAAAGGTCAGGAAAAGTTTTCAGTCTCGCCGCACAATTACACCGATTTGCGAACCCGCAATCAGAGCTTTGAATCTTTTGCCGCGTTTCATTACACCAGCGTCGCACTGACCGGCAGCGGCAATCCCGAATCGCTTTTCGCAATCAATGCTTCAGCGGATTTTGGGAAAGTGGCAGGCATGCAGCCTTTGCACGGACGATGGTTTACGTCAGACGAAGATGTTCCCGGAAAAAATCTGGTCGCCGTCATCAGTTACGGCTTATGGCAGCGCAGGTTTGGCGGCAAGGAAATTGTCGGCCAGAACATTCAGCTTAACGGCGAAGCGTACACTGTCATTGGCGTGATGCCGCAGAATTTCAATTTTCCGCAAACCGACATCGAAGTCTGGAAGCCATTGGCCCTGGACTTGGCGAAATATCAGCGCGGAACGTCTTTCCTGCAATCCGTCGCGCGTTTGAAACCCGGCGTCAGTTACCAGCAGGCGCAATTGGATTCGACTTCCGTTGCGCAGCAAATCATGCGGGAAAATACGTCGGAGCGTGATCTGGGATTTAAACTGGTTTCGCTGCGCGAAGAACTGGTTGGCGACATTGAACGTCCGCTGTGGATTTTATTTGGAGCAGTTGTTTTGGTGCTGTTAATTGCCTGCGTCAACGTCGCAAGTTTGCTGCTGGGACGAGCAACGGTTCGCTGGAAGGAAATTTCGGTTCGCGCGGCGCTCGGCGCTTCGCGCTGGAATCTGATCCGGCTGATGTTGTCAGAAAGTCTGGTGCTCGGCTTGCTGGGCGGAGTATTCGGATTGCTGTTAGCGGCGTTCGGCGTCGAATGGCTGATCAAAATCAATCCCGCCGCGCTTCCCAATCCCAAAAACATTTCGATTGATCGCATTGTCGTTGGCTTTACGATGCTGATGTCGGTTTTGACGGGAATCGTTTTTGGGGCCTTGCCCGCGTGGCAGTTGACCAGAACGAATCTTAGCCAGGCAATGCGCGAATCAACGCGCTCGGCTTCCGGCTCTGCCAAGCTGACCGTCATTCGCAATGGATTGGTCGTTTTGGAAATTGCCGCTTCGCTGGTGTTGTTGGTGACGGCGGGCGTGTTACTGAAAAGCTTCTGGAAGTTGCTGGAAGTCAATCCAGGGTTTCAGGCGGAAAACGTGGTCAAAGGCGACATCGCGTTACCGCGCGCAAAATACAAAGACGAATGGCAACAAGCCGAGTTTTTCCGCCGCACGCTGGAAAGCATTCGCGCGATGCCCGGCGTGGAAAGCGCAGCCATAGCAACCAATTTACCGTTTAACAATGGACGCGGTGCGACTTCGTTTGAAATTGACGGACGGCCAACGCCGCCGAATACCGATTCTCCCAATGCGGACAACCACGAAATCAGTTCTGCGTATTTCAAAACGATGGGCATTCCGATTCGCGCCGGGCGCGATTTCACGGACGCAGACGTTCGCACCAGTCCGGGCGTCGTCATCATCAACGAAAAACTGGCGAAGCTGTATTGGCCGAACGAAAATCCGATTGGCAAACACCTGACCGTCGGCACGCCTGAAGAAGAAAAGCTTTACGGCAAAGGCGTTTCACGCGAAATCGTCGGCGTCATCGGCAACGTCAAGCTGTTGCAACTGACTGACGATTACAACCCGGAGCTTTACGTTCCCGCAGAGCAATTGCCCACTCCCAGAGCAACGCTGGTTGTGCGTGGCAAAGCTGCGCCGGAAAGTTTGATTAACAGCATTGGACAAGTTGTCCGCAGCATTGATCCTGACCAGCCGGTTCGCCGCCCGTTGACGTTGGAAGCGATGGTTGCCAGATCACTTGCGCCGCAGCGCTTTATTACCACGTTGCTGTTGGTGTTCGCGGGATTGGCAATTGTGCTGGCCGTTGTGGGCATTTATGGCGTGATGACTTATGTTGTCTCGCAGCGAACCCAGGAAATTGGCATTCGTCTTGCGCTTGGCGCACAGCGCAGCGACGTCTTGCGAATGGTGATCTTGCAGGGGATGCGGCTGGCGGCGATTGGCATTGGCATCGGTTTGGTGGCGGCGTTCGCCGTTTCCAGGCTGCTGACAAAATTGCTGTTTGAAGTCAGTCCGACGGATACAATGGCTTATGTGGGAGTTTCCATTTTGCTGGCGGCGGTTGTGCTGCTGGCGTGTTTGATTCCAGCTAGAAGAGCTTCAAATGTTGATCCTATGATCGCACTCAGATGCGAATAACGGAGTTATAAATGATTCGTTTGGAAAATGTCGAAAAGTATTATCCGCAGGGTTTG
>CAYLJQ010000596.1:0-4605 GCA_964383955.1 uncultured Heliomicrobium sp.
ATCATGCAGACGATCGGCAGCAAGTCCAAAACGACAGCTAAACTGCCCAAAACGTAGCCTTTACGACGCAAAACGGTTGGCGCTGCCGCAATCACAAAGGCATAACCGACAATTGGCGCAATTTTTAGCGCTCTCCACAAAACGTCTCCTGCTTTTTGACTGAATGTTTGCATCACTATCACTCCTTGAATTACTTATTTTTTGTTTTGATTTTTAGGGGTAGGAGCATCGGACGCAAAGTTGTTGAGCAAGCACAGTGCCAGAAAAGGCTTGGCGGCGAGGAAATCTGAAAAATTCTCTGCCGGGCCAAAAAGTGTTATGGCTGCCTTAAATCTTCAATCCTCTTTATGGCCGCGTTCTCAGATTTGAGTTGAAGCTGTATACTGCCCGCCTTATTTCAGCAGGACTATTTCAGAAGTTATTCAGGTGCAAATTTTAAGGAGAGAGCAACCAATATGCGACTGTTGCCCAAAGAAGAAAAATATTTCGACATGTTCAACAACCTGGCCTCGCAAGTGAACGAAGGTGCCAAGTTGTTGCAAAAACTGTTTGCAGATTTTGATAACCGCGTCGCTTACGCCGAAGAAATCAAAGTGCTGGAAAATAAGTGTGACGATATCACTCACGACATTGTCAAAAAACTCAACCAGACTTTTATCACGCCAATTGACCGCGAAGACATTCACGCGCTTGCCAGTGGCTTGGATGACGTTATTGACGCCATCGAATACACCTCTAAACGCATCATTCTGTATCACGTGCCGCAATCAACCGAACATGCGCGAAAGATGACCGATGTGCTGGTTCGCCTGACTGTCAAATTGAAAGACGCTGTCGGCGGGTTAAGCAGCAATAGCCAACAAGTGCTGGCCGATTGTGTGGACATACATACGCTGGAAAGCGAAGGCGACGTTTATCACCACCAGGCCGTTGAAAAGCTCTTCGCTGAAGAAAAAGACCCAATCACCATCATCAAGATGAAAGAGATTTACGAGAAGATGGAGCGGATGATTGATAAGTGCGAGGATGCCTCAAACGTTTTGGAAGCCATCGTGCTGAAGAACGCTTGAAAGACGTGTCACCGGTTCACCGAATCACAAACCCAAATCTTAGCCGTAGATTCTCATAAGAGGTATGTATGGACAGTACTTTTGTGCTTGTCGCCTTTATCGTAGTGCTGGCTTTAGCTTTTGATTACACCAACGGATTTCATGACGCCGCCAATTCGATTGCCACAGTGGTTTCCACACGGGTTTTGACGCCAGGAAAGGCGGTATTGCTGGCGGCTTTTTTTAATTTCATCGCTTTCTTTGTTGGAACCCATGCTGTGGCAAAGACCGTTTCCAGCGGACTTGTTGACGCGAAGCAAATAAACGAATGGGTGGTGCTATCGGGTTTGGTCGGCGCAGTTTCCTGGAATTTGATTACCTGGTATCTAGGTCTTCCAACCAGTTCATCACATGCGTTGATTGGCGGTTACGCCGGAGCCGCAGTGGCTAAATCGGGTTTTCAAGTTCTGATCTTTGACACAAAGTGGCCCAAAGGCTGGTTCGGAACCTTGTCGTTCATCGTTATTTCACCAACCATTGGACTGCTGGCCGGAATGGCCTTAATGATCGCAGTGTTTTGGATTTTCCGCCGGGTTGCTCCGTCGCGAGTGGACAAATATTTCCGCTTTATGCAGTTGGTTTCATCGTCGCTCTTCAGTTTGTCGCACGGCACGAACGATGCGCAAAAAACAATGGGGATCATTATGGCGGCGCTTGTCGCTGGCGGATATCTTGACGCGAAATCGGATATTCCAACCTGGGTGGGATTATCCGCGTTTTTGGCAATTGGGTTGGGAACAATGTCCGGCGGCTGGCGCATCGTGAAAACCATGGGCTCAAAAATAACCAAGCTGAAACCTGTCGGCGGATTTTGTGCTGAAACTGGCGGCGCAGGAGCAATTTTTCTGGCTTCGCATTACGGCATTCCGGTTTCGACGACTCACACGATCACCGGCGCGATTGTCGGCGTCGGCGCGACTCAGCGGCTGTCGGCTGTGCGCTGGGGAGTTGCGGGCAGAATCGTCTGGGCCTGGGTGATTACGATCCCGGCAGCGGCGGCGATTGCTGCGTTGATGTATGGCCTGATTTCTATCTTTAGATAATGCGAAAAACAGCGCTTGCTACCGTTTCCCAGACTGATTCGGATAGATTTTCTGATAAGCCTGATAGTAGCTCGTCACTTTGTAAACATAATCTTTAGTCTGACTCTTCAACACTTCCACTACAAAACGGTCAAGCTCAGTGCTTCCGGCACGTGCGATCCAGCGGCGAACGGAATCTTCGCTGCCGTTGTACGCTGCTGCCACAGCCTGATGCGAACGAAATTCATCAGCCAGATTTTTCAGGTATTGCGAACCAAACAGCACGGCAGTGTCTGGGGTGTACAGGTCGTCCTGTTCAAAGTCTCGTAGACGTAATTGACTAGCGATTTGATCTGCCGTGGAGGAGATGAATTGCATCAATCCTCTTGCCGCCGCATAACTTTTCACGCGCGGATTGTAGCTGCTTTCCTGCCGGGCGATGGAAAGCACAAACCGTGGATCAACGTTTCGCGGTTTGGCATGCCGAACCAGTGAATCCCGAAAAGGCATTGGATACATAACTTCGGCAGCTTCACGCGGCAAAAGTTCCAGACGGTAATCATCGGGCAATGCGCTTAGCAGAGGTTCGCCAAAATCATAACTGCGTTTGGCGCATTCGCCGCGTGAACAGTAATAGGCGATTGTCGCTCTGCTGGCCGGAGTTTCAGCCAGTTCCGACGCTCCTTCATCAAACAACCCCAGAAAAAGCAATTCGCCCGCAATCGTCTGGTGATTTGTTCCCGTCGCTGCTGCATCGCCGGTTCCAAGCGGCGCGTTTCGTCCGGAAGTTGTGTACGCAATCGTCGGAGCATGGTAGCCGCGCAGTGTGGGATATACGGCTTTCAAAATCGCAAACATTTCGTTGCGCGTCACTTCGTCGGTGGAAAGTCGTAAGACTTGATTGGCAGCGCTTTTAGCCGATGCTGCATTGCCTTGCGAATTGGCACGAGCCAGATTCAAAAACTTTTCCCGCTGAGCGCTGATAAGGCTCTTTGTCCGCAAACTTTGCTCCAACTCACGCAGACGCTCACTGGCGCGCCAACCGTAATAGCCCGCGGCTCCTGCGCGAACTTCAGGCATTGCCAGATATTCGTTGATTGCTTCGTCATATCGCCCCAGCTTTTCCAGGCAGTACGCGCGCATAAACGCAACTTCCGGCAAATTGGTCGAAGCAGTTAGCCCGCGCAGGTTCAGATTTCTGGCTTTCAACGAAGTAAATTCTGCCAGCGCTGCTTGGTAGTTTCCCTGGCTAAGCCGGATCAACGCCTGTTTGAAATGCGAAGTGACTGAAGCAAACGGATCACTGAGTGCCATTCCGCGTGCCGTCCACTTCAGCGCTTCGTCGTTCAGCCGAGCGGTCCGCAGGGTGTCAATCGCGTTCAAGTGCGCGTAGCCGATGTATTCGCTTTTTGGGTATGCGCGCAAAAACTCTTCATACCGGGCAATCGCGCCAGCGGTGTTTCCCTGGTACTGGCGGCAATGGCCGACGTAATAAAACCCTTGTTCGCCGTCGGGCGTAGCCGGAAATTCCTTGCCGACCTGTTCGTACCACTTCGCGGCTTCGGTGAAATTGTCTTCCAGAAAATAGCCGCGTCCCAGATTGAATAAAGCTTCGGAACGTTTCGCGCTGCCTGAAAACTGCGTGACCACGGCCAGCCAATGTTTCCGAGCATCGGCAAAGTAACGATTGAATTGATAGATTCGAGCGCGGCGCAAATGAACTTCTTCGCTCAGCAAAGCGTTTGCAGCTTCATCCAGGCGATCCAGTCCTAACGTCGCCCGCAGCGAAACGTCATCCTGAGAATTCCCATTCATCGCCGATTCGAACGTCACCCGTGCTGCATCGTTCAGACGTGCGGCAACCTGCGCTTCACCGATCAAGGCAAGATATTCGCGTCGAAAAGGAATCGCGCTTCTCAGCAAATTGACAACCGACGCGTATTGGCCGGATTTGAAATAGCTTTCGGCCAATCGAGTTACCGCACGATCTCGCCACAAATGATCGCCAAACTGGTTGAGCATCTTCAGCAGCAGGCGCTGCTCTTCTTTTGAGTTTCCGGCTGCGCGACCGATTTCCGCCTGATGCCATAACGCATACCCGGCCAGTGGCGAATTCCGCACGACAACCGATTGCAGAGCCTGATTGGCTTCGGCGTTGGCATCTCTGCGCATCAGCAATCGCGCCAGCAAATAATCGTAATTGTTTTTGGCAAAGACTTCCGGCGAAGCATTCAACATTTCCCGCAACAGGTTTTCCGCCGTTCGCGCGTCATCACGATCCAGCGCGGATCGAAGTTGTTGATGCTGTTGCGGGCGAATCTGCGCTTTAATTGGCGCGTTAAGAAGAAGAAATGCCAGAGCAAAAAGAAAGACGTAATTGAGAAAGACCTTTTTTACCGCAGAGGTGCGGAGCTTCGCAGAGATGGCGCAGAGTTCTTTTTCTCTGCGAAAACTCTGCGCCTCTTTGCGCCTCT
>CAYLJQ010000597.1:0-4604 GCA_964383955.1 uncultured Heliomicrobium sp.
CATTGCGCTAGGCGAATACCCGGCAACAGTGCGCACTTTTGTTTTTGACGAAGGCACCATTGGCAATTACAGCAACCTGGCGATTGCTTTCAACGCCGGCAATTCGGCAGGTGCGCTGGTTGTCATCAATCATTTGATGTCGCCAGCGCATGCGCTTGATCAAGGTCGCGCGCTTGGTTCGCTTTTCCCGCTTTTGCTGGAAACATTGTCTATGGCAGAGCGCGACGCCGCCGAAGCTCTGCCGCGCGGCGTTGCCACACTTTCAGTTGCGGAATTGTCACAACATCAATTGCCGGAACTTGACGCGCTGTATCTGGAACGACTGGAAAAAGACTGGCGGGAAAAGGTGCTCAGACAATGACGGCGCTGCTGCTTGACCGGCTGTCGGTTAATTACGGAACAACCCGCGCGCTGCGCGATTTCTCATTGGCCATCCAGCCGACCGAACTGATCGCGCTGCTGGGCCCTTCCGGCTGCGGCAAGACGACTGTGCTGAAAGCCGTCGCCGGATTGCTTGCGACTGCCAGCGGCGATGTAAAGTTTGACGGCGCGTCAATGTTGTCAGTTCCAGCGGAACAACGAGGCGCAACGCTGGTTTTTCAAAAGCCTTTGCTTTTTCCGCATCTGACGGTGGTTGAAAACGTTGGCTTCGGATTGAAGATGCGGCGGATGGCAAACGCGGAAATCGCTGATCGCGTTGCACAGGCTTTGCAATGGGTGCGGCTGGAAGGGTACGAGCGGCGCAAACCGCACGAACTTTCCGGCGGGCAGGAACAACGTGTGGCACTTGCGCGGGCATTGGTCACCGAACCACGCGTGCTGCTGCTGGATGAGCCATTTTCGGCATTGGATGAAAACCTGCGCGGAGAAATGCGCTTGCTGGTGCGTGAACTGCAACAGCGATTGCGCATTACCACCATTTTCGTGACGCACGATCAACGCGAAGCGCTGGCCGTTGCGGACCGCATCGCCTTGTTACTGGACGGAAGATTGGAGCAATGCGGTGTGCCGCGCGAATTGCTGCTCACGCCGGCCAGCGCGCAAGCCGCCCGTTTTTTTGGCTGGCAGGTACTGGCGGGCGAACGAAGCGGCCAAGTCGTGCATACCGGCGCGGGCAAACTTTTCTTGAATGAACCCGGCAAAGACGGTTCATGCCAGGTGGCATTCCGGCCTGAAAATGTCAGGCTTTCTCAGCACACGAACGGGGAAAACTTATCGGGCAGGCTGGAAAGCCTTTTGGATTATGGAACCAGTTGGCAATGGCGCGTGCGATTGGAAACCGGTGACCTGGTCGAAATTGAACAAAAACACTTGCCTGAGGAAGCTCAGCCACAGGTGGGCGACAGAGTGAACCTGATTTTGCGGGAAGACGACCTAAGATGTTTTCCGGCTTAAACTGCCACAGAGGGCCGCATCGCTGAATTCTGTTCGATTGATCCTGGAAATAAAACCAGCAGGTGGTCGCTGTAAATTTTTGATGGAAGAAATTGAAATGGTGGGGATGGTGGGAATCGAACCCACACTACCGTAAGGTAACGGGTTTTTGAGACCCGCGCGTCTACCAATTCCGCCACGTCCCCACTTTGTCAACGATTAAGGCCGGTAGATTGAATGCCTTGATCGGAAGCGGGCGCGATTATATGAGCCGGTCGAGTGTCGGTCAAGAGGTCGCCCAAAAGCCTTTTGTGATGTGGGTATCATCGCAATCAACAAGGGTATCTCTCTATCTTGCCAATCGCAGGCTTCTCCAATAACTTTGCTTGTTGCCGCTTACGAATCTATATGGCTTCTCTATGTTGATTGCTGGTCGTTTGAACAAAATTTTCCGGATCATTTTATGGTCAGCGTTGTGGTGCGCGCTGGCTGATACGACTGCCCTGGCCCAATACCGCTTCGATCATTGGACGGCGGATAACGGCCTGCCGCAAAACTCTGTGCGCGACATTTTGCAAACACGCGACGGGTATTTGTGGCTGGCGACATTTGATGGACTGGCGCGTTTTGACGGCGTGCGCTTCACGGTCTTCAATAAAAGCAACTCGCCCGGCATTGTCACCAATCGCTTTGTGCGGTTGTTTGAAGACGCGCAAGGCGATCTGTGGGCCGGGACGGAAGACGGCGCGCGGACGCAGTTGCGGCAGGGGCGCTTTACCACCTATTCCAGAGAACAGAGCTTACCGGAAGAGATCGTCAGGGAAATCAGTATTGACGGAACCGGAGGTGGGGCACCTGAACAAAAACAGCAACTGGTGCCCGGGCGGCTGCCGTTGCAGGCGCTGACAATCGCCGATAACGGCGCGCTCTGGCTAACTGACCGTGAATCCGGGAAAAAACATCCTCTGGCAACAAAGCCTCCTGATGGATTGGAAATTTTCGTAGCCTACGCTGATCGGGAAGGCAATTACTGGTTTGGCACGCTTCGCAATGGGTTATTCCGCGCGCGCCGCCAAACCGTCACAGCTTACGGCGCGGCGCAAGGGCTTACGGCAGCCGAAGTGTATCCCCTGCTGGAAGATCGCGTCGGAACCATCTGGCTGGGGAGCGCCTTCGATGGGCTGTTTCGGTTTCAGAATGGCGCGTTTACCAAAGCCGCTGGCCCGCATCCTCGCCACCCTCCCAATACTTCGCTATTCGAAGATCGCGCGGGGCGGCTGTGGAGCAGTGGGTGGATGCAGCTTCGGGAGGGACATTTGGTTGGCAATCCCTTTTATTCGCCCATTTTCCCAACTGGCCCTTGCTGGACGATGTACGAAGACCAGGACGGCGCGATGTGGTACGGCACACAGGGCGGTGTCATACGCTACCTGAATGGCGTACCCACCTATTTCACAAAGCCAAATGGATTGGCGGGCGATGACACCAAAGTCATTATCGGCGATGTGCGCGACAAGACGGGGAAAAGCCTTTGGCTGGGCAGTTACGGCGGGTTGACGCACTTCAGGGATGGCAGGTTCACGAAATGGACGGAGCAAGATGGGCTACCGGGCAATACCGTACGCGCGCTGAAACAGGATGGCGATGGCACACTCTGGATTGGCACTTATGACGGTGGGTTGGGACGTTTCAAGGACGGCAAATTCACGCGTTACACGGTGCGCGATGGACTGTTTGACAGCGGGGTGTTTCAAATCCTGGAAGATGATTTCGGCTGGTTGTGGATGAGTTGCAATCGCGGCATCTACCGCGTGCGCAAACAGGAGTTGAACGATTTCGCCGACGGCAAAACCAAAGCTATCGTTTCGGTAGCCTTTGGCAAAAGCGATGGCATGGACAATGTCGAATGCAACGGCGGACGCTGGCCTGCCGGCGTCAAAGCGCGCGATGGCAAGCTCTGGTTTCCGACGATGGGCGGCGTGGCAGTGATTGATCCCGCTGCCGTCAGAGTCAACACGCAACCGCCGCCCGTCGTGATCGAGCAGATGAAAATCAACAATGAAGCTCTCACGGGCGATGCCTGGGAATCCGCAATCCGCATTCAGCCTGCCGCAGGCGCTTCGCAATCCGCAATCTACATTCAGCCGGGTCTGGAAAATTTCGAGATTGAATACACGGCGCTGAGTTTCATCAATTCCGAAAACCTGCGGTTCAAATACATACTGGAAGGTGCGGATGCCGATTGGATAGACGCGGGTACGCGGCGCACGGCATATTTTTCGCATCTGGCGCCGGGCGCTTACACCTTTCGTGTGATCGCGGCGAATGCCGACGGTGTGTGGAATCAAGAGGGCGCGCGCTTGCGCATTCAGATCGTGCCGCCGTTTTATCGCACCTGGTGGTTTGTGACGTTGAGCGCCTTGGCCGTTTTTGGTTTGTTGCTCGGCGGTTTTCGCTACCGCGTTAATCAGTTGGAAGAGCGTCAAGCGGCGCAACAAGCCTTTGCGCAACAGTTGATCGAATCGCAGGAAGCCGAACGCAAACGCATCGCCGCCGAGTTGCACGATGGACTGGGGCAGAATCTGATCATCATCAAAAATTGGGCGGCCCTCGGATTGAATTTCACCGAGCCGGCGGCGCCCGTGCGCGAGCAGTTGCAGGAAATTTCCGAAACCGCCTTGCAATCGCTGAAGGAGGTGCGCGAGATCATCAACAACCTGCGCCCGCATCAACTTGAAACCATCGGCCTGGGCCAGACGCTAAAATTCATGTGCGAACAGGCGGCGGCAGCAGCAGGCTTGGAATTGCAGCTGGAGATCGCGCCGCTTGACGGCGTTTTGCCGCCCGCCGATGAAGTAACGTTCTTTCGTCTGGTGCAGGAAGGGTTGAATAACATCATCAAACACGCCCAGGCGACGCACGCCGCCATCGTGATTGAGCGCGGCGCGGGGATAATGCGGTTGACGATGGAAGACAACGGGCGCGGCTTTGACCCGGCGGAGTTGCCACAACGCGGCGGCTTCGGATTGAAAGGGCTGGCCGAACGCGCGCGGCAATTGGGCGGCGCCTTCCAGTTGCAAACGGCGCCGGGGCAAGGCACGAAAATCCAGATTACTATCCCGTGTCAGTAGCCCGACCGTGAGTGAGGTGAGATTAAGGAAAGCAAGTTGCAAAGAAGCGGTGGGACAGGTTCTTAACCTTGCCTTTACCCACATTTTAGCCGGTTGGTT